>JAGHDU010000085.1 GCA_021159785.1 Staphylothermus sp.
ATAGAAGATAGTCTGAGATTATAACATTTGTTTGGTTTTATATTAGGTAAAAAATATTATGTGTTTTATTTTGTTAACGCAAAGTACTTCTCTAAAACGTCAGTTATTTTTCTGGGTTTTAATGGTTGATACGCTAGTGGCGGATTATTTCTTATTGGTTCTAGTCTTTCTTCCATTGTGGGTTTTTCTTCTATATAGAAGATACCTATAGGGATCTTGTCTCCCCATTCATAAGCTCTTTTCATTGCTTCTTCCCAGTTTCTGGGGTCGTGGTTTGTTTTTTCTAGTTTGTATATTCTCTGTCTATACCACGCATACGTATGTGTTCTATCAAATGTTACACATGGTTGTAATACGTCTACAAAGCTGAAACCTTTATGTTTGATTGCTTCTTTTATTATGCTTTTTAAGTGTTCGACGTCTCCTGCAAAACCTCTGGCCACGAAACTCGCTCTTATTGCTATCATCATAGCAAGTGGGTTGAGGGGATATTCCCATTGTCCCCATGGGGTAGTTCTTGTCTTTTGACCTATTTCTGCTGTTGGTGATGCTTGTCCGGTCGTTAATCCAAATACTGTATTGTTATGAACAATAAGGGTAACATCAGGGTTTCTGCGAACAATGTGCGGTAAGTGACCCATACCTATTGCATATTGATCGCCGTCTCCAGCAAAACCTACGACTGTTAATTCTTTGTTCATTGCTTTTATGGCAGTGATCATTGGCAATACTCTGCCATGTATGGTATGTATGGTATTTGTATTGATATAATTCGCTAATTTACCATGACAACCAATACCCGTAACTACAACTAGTTTGTAAGGGTCTATCCCCAATTCATTAACTGCTTTTTTAAATGCTTGTAAAATACCATAATTTCCACAGCCTGGACACCAGGTTACAATAGCTCCTGTTTCAGAAACTGGTTGTCTGAAGAGAGACATTACTTCTTCACCTCTTTACAATATTTCCTTCTTCTAAGAAATCAAGGATCTTAAGAGCTAGTTCTTCTGCTCTAAATGGTCTTCCATCTATTTTACCTATATGTGCCGATATCTCGATCCCTGTTTCCATCTTTGCAAGTAGACCTAGTTGTCCACGATAATTGTATTCAACAGTTATAATAGGCTTGTTCTTGGTCTTTGAAATTATCTCTAAGAATTTTCTTCTTGGGAAAGGCCATAAGTAGATCATTTGTATTATGCTTAGCTTATAATCTTTTTCTTCCAGCATCTTATTTGCTTCAAGAGACGCCCATGCAGCCGAACCCCATGTCAATATTATAATATCTGCGTCCTCGGGGGGATGTCCATATATTCTCATAACTTCGTATCTTTCTTCTAGCTCCTTTCTAAGTAGTTCTTCTTTCTTCATCCTTCTACTATATTGTTTAGAGGCGATATCTGGGTGTTCGGTAACTATTCCTCTCTCATCGTGTTCACTGCTATCGCTTTTCACTATTGCTCCCTCTGTACCGGGTGGTACCCAGGGTGGCACAGCTTTATCAGTGATCTCATAGGGCAGGAATTTCCAACCATTTCTGATCATTTCTTCTGCTTTTTCCTTGGGTATTAATGCACCATATTCTAACTCAATTTCTTCACGAAATGCTGGAACAGATCTTATGCTTTCAGCCATGTGTTTATCAATAAGAATTATTCCTGGCACTCGATATTTCCATCCAAGATTAAGTAGTTCTATTGCTCTATAGTAAGCATCTTCCTGATCTGCAGGAGCAACAACTATTCTTGGGTATTCACTATGACCTGCAAAAATTGAATACAAGAGTTCTCCTTGAGCAGAATGAGTTGACATACCCGTACTTGGGCCCGGCCTCAAAGCTAATACAATAATTAATGGTAGTTCAAACATACCTGCTTCACTTAATGTTTCGTTCATTAAAGCGAATCCACCGCCACTTGTCCCCGTCGCTGCTCTAACCCCTGTCCATGTGGCAGCTAACGCCATTTGTACGGCAGCAATTTCGCTCTCTGCCTGGATCACCGGGATACCTTTTTCTTTCATCATGCGTACCATGAAGTGAAGAATAGGGGAAGCCGGAGTCACTGGATATGCGACGTATAGTCGTAGATCTGCTTTAACGAAACCAGTAGCTATTGCTTCGTTTCCAGTCACAATTATTCTGGGTTCTTTTCTATTATTGAGGGGTTTAAATCTAGGGGCATCCAAGGGTATGGGTTTACTAGACATATATTCGTAACCGATCACAGATGCCTTAATATTTTCTTCAACTACTTCTTTCTTTCCGCCAAATTGGTAATCTATGGATTTCTTTACGTATTCTATTGGTAAACCTAGTAAAGAAGATAGTGCGCCAACTGCTATCATGTTCATTGTGATAGTTTTTAACTTGTATTCCCTTAATAATTTCCTCAACGGTAATTCGACTTTAATACCGTTTGGAGGATCTTTTTTAACAACTTCTGGGTCATAAAGCACTAAGGTATTACTTCCGAAGTCTTTTTCCTGTCTATCATATGTGTCTTCATCAAATGTTACTATGTAATCACTTACTCTTACGAGCTCATGTATTTTATCAACTCCTCCCCTAACCCAATATGCTGTGTGTCCGCCCCTGATAATGCTAGGATATTCTGAGACACCTATAACATCGTAACCCATGAAGTGTAACGTCCTAGCTATTACTTGTCCACTAGTAATGTTTCCGCTTCCAGCTGGTCCAGCTATGAGGATTTGGATGGAGTCTTTTTGAGACAAGATATTCCACCAAGAAGTTCAATTACTTTGTGAACATGCATAGGAAAAATGTTCATTAACATATGTCGCCCAGTTATCCAGATCGATGGGTTTTATCTTGTGAGACTCGTCTTGATACATCGTAATGCATTCTTCAACGATATAGTAATCCCCCTCTATTCTACCCTTTAGTCTAAACTGTATACCCCCGGGTACTTCCTCAACAATAACTGGAAGAACTACTTCTACTTCATTGTCTTCGCCGACTATGTGTCCACCAGTTTTTCTGATATATTCCTCGAGGGCACACCAGAGAATCTTTACTTTTTTGTGAGAGTCATTAGAAATATATCATCACCTAAGTATTGAGTCTATGTGTTTCAAACATTTTCTATTTCAGTCACACTTTAAATATATTAAGCGTACGATAACTACTAGCTTATTTTTGAATATATACCATTGTGTAGGATTCATTAGACCTCTAGAATGTATGGAATAAATCCGCGGGTAGTCCCTGCTAGATCATCCGTTTGTCCCTATCGCTTCATTTTGTTTGAAATTGTAACATAACGTGTTTGCGGTAGGGACTTCCACCTCGTCCATAACCCTTTTGGTAGGGTTATGGGGTCATGGGTGGCATTCGACCCGAACGGTACAAGGGTCACATC
>JAGHDU010000105.1 GCA_021159785.1 Staphylothermus sp.
GGTTCTAGGGAGTATCCCCCTTTATCACATATTATATCCGGTTTTTTGCTTGCTGATTCTTTTATGGATAACCAGAAATCGTTTGTTGATTCATGCGGTCCGGTGTAGACTACTTTGTATCCTTTCTTAGATATGGTATCAATTATTTCATTGCTGTATCTAATGTTCATCGCTACACGGATTCTATTATTGTATTTCATAATAGTCAATAATACTCTTGAGAGATGCCTACTTCCACCATATATGGGTTCGCCAACGGCCTTTACACTGTTTCCTATTTTTATTATTCTGCCAGATAAACCTATAATATCGTGTATATTTTTCGGATTTTCTGGTGCGAAAACAATATTTGAACCTACTTCTGGTATTAGTGGCGTCAGATCGTATTTTGATAATATCATTGAAACAAATGATCTATAATATTCAATATAGGGATCGATAATTGACTTGTTTGAACAATAATCTCCTAAATATCCCTTACTTCTGCACATATATTCTACTGCTAAATCATTTACAATACTACTCATTAAAAACATGAGCTTTGTTTTATCTTCTTTAAGTGCAGTATATAATATAATATCCAAATAATGCTTTATCTTATTTGGATCAAAACCGTAGGAGATGAGTAATCTATAGTAATGATCCTTGGGTTTACTTAGATATTTATGAACTTGTGGTTGTGTGATCTCCAGGAGTCTAGAGATTCTTCTCTGGCTAAAACCTTTCTCAGATAACTCGTGTGAAATAATACCTTTTAATGGAGGGATTATTATCCTAGTAGCTATCTCTTGAAGTAGCAACCTCCCTCAACTATAGTTCTAGGTTTTCTTCATATTCTTTTGACATTACTGGTTTTTCAACTTTACCAGTCTTTTGCTTTAACCCTACCTCTATTTTTGAGGCAATCATTTCGGCTAGGGATATGATCTCTTCTAATACAAGAATCTCTTCATTGAAGATATCTTCGTATGCCATCATTTCTTCAAGAATAGCTACGATCTGATCTAATTCATTAAATACTATCTCTCTGAATACTTTTTTATCAATAGCATTTAATGTATTTTTAAAAGATAATCTTCTCAGTGTTGTAAGAATTCTCGAGGGTTCTAGGCTCTTATATTTTATTAGTAATAATCTGAGCTTTGGTTCATTAACTTCTGTGCTACCAGAGTATTCTAGTAGGGCTCGCCTGGTTGTTTCTAGATCTACGAAAGTCCACCATTTCTGGTTGCTACTTGAATACGATTTCTCTATAATTCCATATTCTTTTTCAAGTATTCTCAGTAGATTTGCTGGATTATAGTTTATGCTCGATTTTCTTAGTTTAAAGACAAGATATTTAAAACTAAAATCACCAAGTCTATGGTCAATATTTGGGTCAAGGGCTATTTCAAGAGCTGTTTTTAAAACTATAAAACCTTTATCACCGTAGTTACTCAGAAATTCTAAGACTCTATACCTTATGGTGGTATCTACTTTCACTTACAAACCCCAAGTTTATTCTGAATAATAGGTATATATTAAGTCTTTGAGATAATCTTAAATACTGATATCATGACCGCAAGTAATATTATGGTATTACCTGTTTCAAATATAGGTTAAATCAAGGTATTTAAAATGAACAAAACTGTGCTGGAAGTCAAGGATTTACATAAAATATATGATAATCGAACACATGCTGTTAGAGGGATTTCATTTAGTATTTATGAAGGGGAAATTTTTGGTTTAATAGGTCCAAATGGTGCAGGTAAAACAACTACCTTGAGGATGATTGCTGGTTTATTAAAGCCTACTAAGGGTACAATATTGTTAGAGGGAATGAATATTCTGACCCACACGGAAGAAATCAAAGGACTAATAGGTTACCTTCCCGAGGAAGCCGAGGTTTACCCTAGGCTAACTGGAATGGAACATATTTATTTTTATGCTAAACTGTATGGTCATAATGATAATATTGGTGAAATGATAGATTATGCTGTGAAAATTAGTGGTTTAGGGGAAAAGCTTAGAGAAAAAGCAGGTACCTATAGTAAGGGTATGAAGAGAAGACTATTATTGGCAATAGCGTTGATGCGAAAACCTAGGCTTGCAATACTAGATGAACCCACTAGTGGATTAGATGTTTATGCATCAGTTAGAGTAAGAAAGCTTATAAAAGAATATGTTAGAGAGACAGGATCAGCGGTAATAATTAGTAGTCATAATATGTTAGAAGTAGAATATCTATGTGATAGAGTTGCTTTTATGTACAATGGTAAAATAATAACAATGGGTTCCCCCCATGAACTTATAAAAAAGTATAATGTTGAAAATCTCGAAGAGGCATTCGTAAAAGCCATTGAGGAACAAACAAAATGAAGCCGAGATTTACATTTAGCTATTTAAGGACTCTTATTTGGAAAGAATTGTTGGATCTATCTAGGGATAAGAAAACAATATTTACGAGCATACTTTTACCACTCGTAATGCTTCCGCTCATAGGTTTGCTTAGTTTGGCACTTGTAGCAGAACAACCAGTGAGAATCGCTGTAATAGACCTTGATAATAGTACATACATTAATCCATACCTTAATGTAACGTTTTCCTCAAAATGGGTTTTAAACAACATTACATATTATTTAGAGAAATATGGATATATTGTCAATATAAGTCGTAGCACCAGCATATTATATGACCCTAATATTGATCTTGTAGTAGTAATTCCAAAAGGTTTCAGTAAAAACGCCACAAGTTTAGATAGCATAGCGCGTATTATAATCTATAAGAAAGCAGGTGTACAAGCAGCAACGAGAGCAGAATCTACTATCAATAGTGTTATCAATTATTTATCATATATATTATCAAATAAGAAGATCAATTCGATCGCTAGTTTGTTAAATACAACTATAGTACCAGATGCTCTTAGAAATCCTCTTCAATCAATGACGGAAATAGTAACTATACATGGAACGCCTGCACAACCTGAGGTTGAGATGAAAAACTTATTCGCAAGAATTTTAGTACTTGGTCTAAGCTTCGTTATAGCTCCTGCTGCCTCCTTTGTCATTGATGGTATCATAGGGGAAAGAGAGAGGAAAACAATCGAGATGTTATTAGCAAGTCCAGCACCAGTAACTACTATTATATACTCGAAGATGATTGCTGCAACAGTTCTAGGATTAATAACAGCAATTGCCGATGCTATGGGTCTCGTGGCATATATGTTCTTATTTGGTCTTGCATCGGGAATACCGTTTGGATTAATAGTTGATCCGATGATACTTTTAGTTCACTCGATAACGGCGTTTTTCACGATCTTATCAACGATAACAATATCTTTACCATTCATAACTAGGACTAGAGGAATAAGAACAGCATCAAATATAGCAAGCATTGTAACAACTATAGGAATAGTATTCTTCTTCACAGGCTTTATTATAGATTACATACGATTACCGTCAGCAATTCTATATCCATTATATTTAGTACCATATACACATAGTATACTGGTTATTCAATCGTACATTGTAGGATATTATCAAAGAGCTTTACTACATGGATTAGTATTAGCACTAAGTAGCATGTTCTTATTGATATTTACTTCAAAAACCATAAGTAAGGAGAAATTATTAGTTGCTCCAATATAATAAATAAATTGATGATGAACCCAAGCGACACAGAGCCATATTGATTAAGGCTATGAAGTATTCAGCCTTAGCTGATCTATTCTAATAAATTAAGATTTTTTAGCCCATCGCAATTAATATTAAGTTACAAAACCGAGAACTATAAAGCTAACAACGTGGGTGAATGCGTTGGTATTTGTTTCTCATTATAAAATTGTTCTCGTAACAAATGACGAAGGAATAATAGATCCAAGATATGTTTCAGAAAAACTTGGTTTAAGTATTTCTACCGTTAAAAAGTACATTAAGATCCTTGTTAGTGAAGGTTTTATAACGTACGAAAATGGTTTATTTAAGTTAACTGAAAAAGGAGAAATTCTAAAGAAGAGTTTATTGAAACTGAAAAATAAAGAAAAACAAGAGATTAATCCTTACGTAGTAACAGATCCAGAGAGTGGTAATCAACTTCCATTA
>JAGHDU010000106.1 GCA_021159785.1 Staphylothermus sp.
ATGAGAGTCTTGTTTTTTATCTCTACCCATTATCTATAATCATATAAGGTTACACATATTTTGGTAAAAGGGAGGTCAGTTTAAGAAATAAGCATGTATCGATTGGAGGTTGATAATGATTTGAATATATTTGATGACTCATGGATATGTATTATACACACAATTATTTGGGAACTCAAACAAGTTGATCAATGGATGTTTCACAAGATCATATATGAATTATACAGAGAAGGCAAGATCCCCGTAAATAATTGGACCTGGCTTGGCGAGTGGCCTAGAAGCCCGGAAATAGATGGTATTATTGCATTGCTTGACATGATAGGTGCAGTGAGGATCGAGAACGGTGTATTACATGCTGTAAAACCACCTGTTGTTAATTGTATAGAAGATAGGGAAATAGTTGAGAAAGCCATTAGTATTTCTAACAAATTAGTACCTGCTAAGAGTATTGGGAGGAAATAGTTTTTAGACAGTGATTTTTTCCTTCTCATATTCTTGTGGCTTCAGTGATTTATAGAATTCAGATAGTATGTCTCTATATTCTTTATTGCTTAAACCTAGTTCAGATGTAATCGTTGTTCTTATTGCTTCTGTTACTATTGATTCATATTCTAGCTTGTGCAGTCCTCTACGGATGTATGCTCTAAATATGATCATTAATGGTATTCCTTCCTCTATCAAGAAGACATCACGATCTTTAATTATTCTTGCCCCTTTCTTCTTACCTATGAATAATGTAAGAAATTGTCCGCCACCACTTTTACCAGGAATTAATGTACTTCTCGGAACAGGTGAAATATCCAGGACATCGATCCATATATCTGATTCATCAACACCCTTATCTTTCAGAGAATCATAGACTGTTTCTTTTATCTTCTCAGCCATTACTTCTTTGAATTCTCTATCAAAGATGAATCTCAGAATATACTTGACTGCATGTGGTCCCTTGTGTCCGCTGAGAATATATTCTCTACCGACACGTTTCCATTCAGGCTTTCTATCAATCAACAGTCTTCGTGCAAGTTTGCCTACTTTATCTGCTGAACTAATTGCTTTATCCAACATTACGTCATAGAGTTTTGAATCAGTTAACGATAAGTATCCATAGGAGTTGCCTCTAGCGACATCGATTATTCTCTCTGTGAGACCGAGCTCTGGATCAAGTTCTATGAGTATTGTCTTCAGTAATCTATCAAATGCTCTATTCACACTATGATAGTATACATGTTCGAACATGTTTGCTTTTGCGTAGAGATATGCTCTGAATTCACCCCAGGTGTTCCTATCGAGTAATAGTAGGACTTTACCATTCTCGAAGTATGGATAAGAGTTTCTATACAGTCTATTGTAGTCTATGTATCCATATTCACTTGTACCTGTATAGTAGCTATCTCTCCTCAAGAAATCAAGAATATCAGCAGGATATAAGCTATCCTTGATTAACCATCTCATGAGTTGTAGAATTTTCTCACGAGGCTCCTCTGGTCC
This sequence comes from Staphylothermus sp., assembly GCA_021159785.1. Taxonomy (GTDB): domain Archaea; phylum Thermoproteota; class Thermoprotei_A; order Sulfolobales; family Desulfurococcaceae; genus JAGHDU01. The sequence continues at coordinate 1,489 of JAGHDU010000106.1, forward strand.
CAGTATACTCATCAATATGTTGTAGAGATTATCTAAACCATAATTGTCCTCGAATTCTTTAATCTTTTTCTCCAATAATTGCTCTACAATTAAATACCCGATTTTTTCATGGTTGTTTACTTTCTCGGGGATCTTCTTATTACCCCATAATAGGGCTTCTTCGAAAGCATGTCCAAAACAAGCATGCCCTGCATCATGTAGTAATCCAGCTAATCTAACAGCTTGAATCAATGAATCCGGCTTGAAATCTTCAAGGTATTCCTTACCATAGAATATGAGTATTTTTGAAATAGCGTCTTCAGCCATTAAGCCAGCTAAATGCATTACTCCTATTGAGTGTTGAAATCTTGTATGTACAGCTCCTGGATATACTAGATGAGCTGTCTGGAGTTGGAGAATATAGCGCAGCCTCTGTATGATTAGGCTATTTATTATTTGTTCTTCTATTTCCCTATTGAAATATACATAGTCGTATATAGGGTCGCTGATCTCTTTCCACGTGAATTTGTGTACATACTGTGAGGCAACGTCTCTGTTTCTTAACATGCCTACATCAACTCTTGGTAATACTGATAATACCTTATAGATCAAAGTCCTATATTAACTTATCACATAAAACAATGCTAACTCAATGAGCTCTCTCGTTTAAAACTAATTGCCCAAAATATTACATGGTTGAAGACCCTAGTAATACGGAGGTGTTAATCAAGCATTGTTTTCTTTAAAAGAAATATCTAAAACAAAGGTAATACTGAGATCCACTGTTTTCCTCGCAGGATATATTTTATCACCAGTTTCTTGGTGGAACGATTTATTCATAAACATACCTTTAGCACTAATATTCGCCAAAATACTAACGATCCTCTTGGGAGAACAGTGCTTCACAATAATATTCAGCATAGGTTATGCACTAACAAATATAGCTGGCGTACTGTTAATGAAAATAGGACTAACGGGTATTAAAAAAGAATGTATTTGGAAAGACCTATTGTTATCAATACTTTACTCCGTTATCGCTTACCTTGTACTGTCTATTCTAATGTAAGAATAGCTGGATAGTGTTAATAACATGAGTTAACGAGGAAAACATATCTGAGTTAGGAAAAAAATTTGAGATTTATTGATTCCCATAAATTAATCTAACATCTTATTTAGCATACTCTTTATAGACCCATCCCTTCTCGGTCCTAACTACTAGTCCTGCCTTCTTGAGATCCTGGAGTCTTCCACGTATGGTGTTATAGTTTAGACCAGTGAGTTTCTGGATCTCCTTTGGTGTTAGTGGTCTTTTCTCCTTCTTAAGCACTTCAAGGATTATTTCTTTGGCTGTTTTCTTCTCACTCATAATGATCCCTCTCCACGTCATTGTTTATTCACTTGATCTTTACGCTTTACCGGTTATTAAACTTGATCCAGAGAACTTATATATGCATCTAAATTATCCATTAATGAAATCGCGAATACATAATTTGTCCCAGCGTTTCAGTCGATATCGAGAATATTAGCATGTAATCAATGTCTATACCAGAGGGATTAGTCGTTGCCGATCCAGATAATTTATAGATTGTTAAAAAGAAGTATTTTGAGGAGGTTTACTCGTAGGAAGGCATTTTACATGATATTATTCTTTGTCACAATGTGGATTATTAATGCTTTATTATTCTACTACAGTGAACACATAATTGCTGGAAGAGAAGAAATCGATATCTATGCTGCTCTATACTGGAGCCTCATAACAATGGCAACAATAGGTTATGGTGATATTACCCCGATCCGGGGTTTGGGCTGGATCGTTGCAGGTTTCGCCGCAGTAATGGGAATTATAGCATATACTCTAACCATATCAGTTATAGCTGATTGGTTCTTATCACTGAGTATTAGGAGGAGCTTAGGAATGGCGCCACTAAAGAACAAGGAAATACTAATCATTGGAGATACAGATACATGTTATGAATTAATAGATGAACTCAAACTAAACAACTATGTAGAGAACATAGGCTTAGTAACGCCACAGCAACCGAGAGAAATCACCGATATAGACTATATAGTAGG
>JAGHDU010000234.1 GCA_021159785.1 Staphylothermus sp.
ATCGACTCCTGCTGTGTCTCCAGCTGTAACTCCAGCTGTTTAACTTGGTCTCCATCTTGGACCCTGACTTGGTCTCTAACTTGGACCCTGACATTATCAAGGCTAAGTTGTAAGTTGTCGAATAGTATGTCTATCGGCGATTTTGTACCACCTTTTGCACCACCTTTAATGTAGGTTAATGAAAAAACAGAATTCCCGAATTTGAATTGGCTTAGGTCTTTTGTCATAGTTCAATACCGATTTTAGCCAACTGCGTTTTAATCTCCTTATCGAGCTCTTGTGCTTGTTGCATTTGTGTTTTCAGTTGCGTTGTCAGCCCTGCTATTTTCTCTTCAAAGGGGATGCCATCATCTACTTCATCTGGAATACCCACATAGCGACCAGGAGTAAGTACAAACTTATGTTTCTTTATATCATCAAGCTTAGCCGATTTACAGAATCCTTTTACATCAGCATAAGCTTCCTTATTGTTTAGCCAGTTGTGATAGGTATCGGCAACCTGACTGATATCTTCGGGATTAAAGGCACGGTTTTTCCGATCGATCATATAACCTAGCTCAGAAGCATCGATAAAGAGAACTTCTTGCTCACGCTTTTGCTTCCCTCGGCGTAGAAACCATAAACAAGCGGGAATGCCTGTATTCAGGAATAAGGCTTTAGGTAGCATTACAATACACTCTACAAGATCTTCTTCTATGAGCTTTTGTCTGATTACACCTTCGCCTCCGGTATTGGAGCTTAGAGAGCCGTTGGATAAAACAAATCCTGCTCTTCCGTTTGGAGCTAGATGATACAAGAAATGTTGTACCCATCCAAAGTTAGCATTCCCAAGAGGAGGAGCACCGTAAATCCATCGGGCATCTGTGCGGAGTAATTCTCCACTCCAGTCGCTCACATTAAAAGGCGGATTCGCAATAATGTAATCCACTTTCACATCTTTATGTTCGTTCTTGAGGAAAGAACCTTCGTTATTCCACTTCACCTGAGAGCTGTCAATCCCTCTAATGGCAAGGTTCATCTTGCATAGTCGCCAAGTGGTTTGGTTGCTCTCTTGTCCGTAGATAGAGAGATCGTTGACTTTCCCTTGATGTTCCAGTATAAACTTCTCAGACTGTACAAACATACCACCCGAACCACAACAAGGATCGAAAACCCGACCTTGGTATGGCTCTAACATTTCAACCAAGAGTTCAACAATACTTCTAGGAGTATAGAATTGTCCTCCTTTCTTTCCTTCTGCTAAGGCGAACTCTCCAAGGAAGTATTCAAATACGTGCCCCAGAATGTCCGCAGAGCGACTCTTAGCATCGCCCAGGGCAATGTTGCCAATCATATCTATAAGTTCACCTAAGCTAGTAGGATCAAGGTTTTCGCGTGCATATACTTTAGGCAATACATCTTTCAGAGATGGGTTTTCTCGTTCAATAGCATCCATCGACTCATCAACGGTTTTACCTATGGTTGTTTGCTTGGCGTGACTTTGTAGGAAACTCCACCGTGCAGTAGGAGGCACGAAGAAAACATTCTCCGCTTTGTATTCGTCTTTGTCTTCCGGATCGGCGCCTGCATACTCGCCTTCACCAGCTTTCAGTTTAGTATACATATCTTCGAAAGCGTCGGAGATGTATTTTAGGAAGATAAGGCCTAGTACAACGTGTTTGTATTCGGCAGCATCAATATTCTTGCGTAGTTTGTCAGCAGCTTTCCAGAGGATTTTCTCAATAGATTCCGCTTTGTTATTGTTATTCTTTGCCATTAAAGGATGTAGATTTTGTTTTCAACTTAGATAGGTGATGGGTTAAATGAATGAGTCTCAAAAGTAGGGAATTTATTGATACGGTGAATGATTAGTGGGTAGAATAAATGATTTGAACTAGGAAGAGATGTTAACCCATTCTTAGAAAGGAGTTAGTGTCTCAACTACCATTAGAAAATAAAATCTCTTGTAAACAACTGTTTAGTAACAGCATAGCGGCTTGAGCTGGGAGGTGAAGTGAGAACACAATCCCCCTTAACACCTGCGGTGCGCTCTTCTTTCGTAGCTTCGCTACTCAGAAGGGTCTTTTGTTGCTGTTGTTGTTGCTGTATGGGGTTAAATTGTTACTTTGTTATACAACTCTAATACTAAACCTACTAGCTAGTATTAGGGAAAAATGCGTACAAAAACATCCTTAGTAGTAGTTTGTATGAGGCGATTTCTTGACGCAAATTTCCCATTGGGTATCGGATGGAGAAACTTGTTCTGGTTGTTGATTTTGTGAGCAGTATTTCTTGTAAGCATGTTGTTCTGTTGGAAGGGATAAATGAATGTTTCTATCTAAGTGTAGAATAGGATAGACCTGAATCTTGCTACTGATGATTTTGTAATATCTATACTTGTGTCTGGGAAGCCTTCACTGTCTCTTCTCTATATTTTTTGACTGTCTTTACGTCGAGTTTAATTGCATCTACAATCTCTTTATTTGAAGCATGTGGATGGTCTTGGAAATATTTCTGAAAACGTTCACGTTTCTTTTTGTTCTTTCCACTACCATTAGATTTCTTGGATTTTCTAACAGCTTTACCTTGTAATCTCATAACTTGTAGAATGATATTTTCCTTATCTTTTATGCTGGTAGCACTTAATGCTTTAGCAAAGGCTGTAGTTCTATTTCTGCCTGATATAACACTGCTTGGGCTTATCTTGTGATAGTTGTGAGGTGGGTATAGAAACTGGGTCAAGTGAATCGAATGTAAATCAAAGTATGCCCTTACTGTAACTATTTTCTTCCATACTGACATTAGAACTTCAAGTTCATCTTTTCTTGCTTCTACTTCATTATGCTGAGATCGAACAGATCGTGCTTTAGCCAAGGGCTCATCTGGAAAATCGCTTGGATTGTTTAAGATTTCTATCTCATATTTTACTCGCTTTATTTTTGGTGCTTCAACACCCCATTCAATGACAAGGTATTTGTCAATGAGTAATATGACATTGCGTAGAATCAAGTTGTAGGCTATCTCTTTTAAAGCCTCTTCTTTGTCAATACCTAACCTAGCTTGACTATGAGCGGCGAACTGTGAGTCTATAACGTAATATGCATATTTTTTAGGCCATATATTTATGTTGAAATCCAATTTCTTATATGTATATCTTGAGAGGACTTTTCTTGACATGTACTTATCGATAATTTTATGCCCAAGGCCTTCAAATATATCTTCGAAGTATTGAACTACTAACTCTGGAGAGTCGTGATTTGATGATATGTTAGCGCCGGGTATAGAATAATCTACGAGAGGAAATAACGTTCTAAGAATTAGCATCGTACTTCTATCTGCAAAATCTCTAAGACTTTCTTTAGCAAGTTTTAATGTAGCAAATTCAGAGGGGCAGCCAATTCTCTTTAGATTATCAGGAAGTGGTAGTTTATATTTCATAAGTTTTTTCTTTCTAATGTTAATGTATGCAGATAGGCTAATTTCTGTTTTGTGCCGATTTATGTTATTATAAATGCGCACTGCAAGATAATTTCTATTTTAGACACTGACAATAGGTGAAATGAAAAAAATACATAATCTAGTGTATCATTAACAGCCTGATAATTAGCGAGTAAAAGCGTATTTTCGATTTGAGCTGACTCAGCGGCAATAGGGTGGGGAATAAATCGTCTTAAAACGTCATGTAGAGCCATTCAAGAGGGTAGAGTAGAACGTTTATGGTGCTCAGATACAAAGACCGAATAAAAGTGAGAAATGGCGATATTGAAACGGTATTGCCGATATCTGATTCGAATGGGTATTGATTGTATAATCAAGAGGAATTACAGGCGGAACAGGCGGTTTTCAATTATGTCTGTTTAATAAGGAGCTGATATGGTCTTTTAGTTAGAGCGGATTAATATTTAACCTGAAATTCTAAAGAAGTAAGATGCTATTCAAGCTGCCTCAGCTCAAATACGATCGAAGAGCAACAAGCCTAATGAGGCTGAGAGAAATCGATTAGCTTATCTCGTTATTATACAGGAATATAGAATATCTAAGCATTGAATAAGCTGTCATAATGGAGCTGAGAGAAGTCGAATAGGAGAAGAAACACCCTATAAAAAAACATATAGGGGTGTTCTTCTCTATTATTAAT
>JAGHDU010000086.1 GCA_021159785.1 Staphylothermus sp.
CATACATACAAGTAATTCAGTATATCTGTTATACATAGTAGTTTAATATAGTTTAATTGATAATTATTACTTGAAGTAGCTTATTCTATGGATCATCTTTTCCAGCAACATTACCGCGATTAGAATAATAATTGCCACGACAGTTGTAATTCTTAATACGTATTTGAGGCTTATCAGTATCCTCGTCCCTGTGGAACACTGTATGAGTAGGTTTTAGTAGTATTCATGTATGAGATAAATATTGTTGTTTTCCCGAATATATCTTGACAAGGATCTGCATCCGAGGAGAAGAAGCACGCTCTACCTATATGGAGTTTAACCGTGGGGGTTTACGGCTGGTAGACTTTCGTAGACAAAGATTGGTTTCATTACCAACCATTTTCCTCATCATCGAGGCTGACGCCTCTAGTAGGGCTTTCTGAGTAACACCAGGACCTCTTCTTCAGAGAGGGTCGCTGGCTTCAAGCATGAGAGGGGCAAACCTAGGGAGCTCCTCGGTTATCGTCGAAAAGAAACCAGATATACATTCACCTGGATCTCCTCTCATGAAAGGGTTTATCCAGCTTCGGCTAAGGAGAGATAATGCTTCGGAAACCGGGGGTTTACGACAGAGACCCCCCTTCATAAGCTGAAGCCTCTCATCCCTCTTATGGAGACCACAAGGTCTTTTTCGAAGAGTTACGGAGATCTTCTAGGACTCAATATATTTAGAGGAACTGGGGAGTTCTTCTTGTAGTATGAAACGGAGAAAAAGACCAATATCCCCTCTTAAGACTCCGAAAGACTTCTTCATTCTCCTATCATAAAAATCAAGAAAATAAGACTAAAACGAGGAAAATGGTCATTGTTCTATAAAAGATAGAGTATTCCAAATATTACCGATATATTGAACATATCATTGATTTAGTTTCCTACTATAGTATTCGAAAAGCTTCTTCGAAACTTCACCATAATCGAATACCTTGTCTTCCACCATTTTTCTATATACTTGCTCAGCTTCTTCAGCTCAGTTAATAGCTCATCGATACGCTCCAAAGACTCTATGTAAGAGCTGTAGAGGTCAGCTTCAAATATGCGATCCTCCTAGCGTATTTCCTTGACCTTTCTCCTGCAGGTTATTATTATGTCTCTCCTTATCTGGTTTAGAAGATCCTTGAAGCCCTCAATAATACTGATCTGCTCGTCTTCGTGAAGCAGAGAATAGTTCAATAGATAAACCTGGTAATAATACTTCTTCAACCTCAGACACCCACCCTAACCCTCTTCCTGAGAATAGTTCTACCGCCAAGCCTGATCTCTACCTCATATAGGCTCGGACCATCCGGGGTATAATATACTGCGTACTCGCCGGAAGATCCTGTTCTAACTCGGGTATATAGCCTACCGTTAACATGGACTTCCAGCTCATGGTTCACAAGGGGGTTTCCGAGAGGATCCCTCAAGACACCCACAATTTTGACAGTAGGTATCCTAGAAGAATCACGGGCAATAACTTCAATCGTCTCGGGAACCTCTGCTACATGTCTTCTCTCGGCTACCGTCTTAGCACTCCTGGCCCGGACCCGGGGCTTATACTTTCCAGTTATAAAGACTAGAAGTTGTTTTTCCGGGAGAACCGATTTAACTGGTTTCTTAGCGATGCCTAGACCTACGAAAAGCATTACCAGCAGGAAGACTAGAGACTCCAGGAATCCCAAACCCATTATAACACCCGGTACAATCACGGGCATAATGAACAGCATCACAATTAGGAGCTGGCGGACACCAAGATCACCTATAAACGGGAAGCTGAACAATGGCTGCATCCACCAGGGTTTATCCTCAACAGCAAGAACACGAACCTCCCTAGGCATGTTATTCACCGCGTTAAAAGAATTAGATAATATAATTGAGTTACAGAAGAAGATGAATATGTGATAAACATGAAGGTCCCAAATATATTTCACAAACATATTTACATGATAACCACCGTGATCTTGGTCTTATTATTCACTATTATTAATGCATCGAGGATGCTGTATGGGTACAAGAATAACATCATCTTGGCAATTCAATTAGCACTATTTATTATAATCCTTTACGGTCTTGAAATATTTCACAAGATGCTGGTCTTACAGGACAAGTATAGTACACCAAAGGGAACATTAGCAATAATGTTCTTACTAACTTCAGTTGCCGGAATTTTCATCGCTATGACATGGTTTCTAGATATAGTCGGAATACATTCTATTCTCGTTATCTTGACTTCATCATATCTATTATGGAAGATCATACCCGTCTATTTTCTCGGTAAAACAAAGATTTTCGCGAATCTACGGAAATTATTGATTAGATCATGTGCGACCACGTTAGTAGCGATTTTTGTGCTAACAAGTACATCTTATACTGTGTTTACAGCTACAACGGCGTCCCTTAACGATTTTGCTGAGATAAGTCAATTCGTAGAATTCAGGACATACCCTGTTAGTGTTCCTTTCAGCTTGAGAAGTTACAACGATATATACATGTGGAGTCTGTTTGGTATTGGTGCTTGTGGCGAAAAAGCTTATATTGCTAAGACTATTTTGGAGTCTAAAGGCTACGAGGCTTATGTTGCTGGTTTTCCCGGCGAAGATCACATGTTTACGGTTGTATTTGTTAATGGTTCGTGGTGGGCACTAGATCCGGGATATGATTGTTGTCGTAGTGTATCTATGGTTGAACGTGTTAGGTATAGGATGCAGGAGATGGGTAATATTTCGAGTATAATTGTTTATCTCGATGATAACGAGTTTATTGATCTAACACGGTACTATGTACCATACGACGTATATGTCTTTAACATAACCTATAACGGGAATCCAGTAGCTGGAGCATGTATCACTCTAAGGCACTTATTCGATGGCAAACCCAATATAGAAATCCCCGGGAAAGGATGCTACTACACCAATGTCTCAGGAATTGCAGTAGTTTATCTAGGAGGATCCGGATATAATAAGTCGAACTTGGGAAAGTGGGATCCGTATTTCGAAGTATACGTGAATGGCGAACCTACAGGTATACGTGTACGGAGTACTGCTACTGGTAAAATGCATCTGATAAGCATAGATCTGGCCAAACTCGATAAAGACAATTAGGTTCTAACGGATTATTAATAATCTGTGAACTTCTGAGAGGTGAGAAGATGTGAAGGGAGAGACTCGAACTAGAAAAATTAGTCCCGCGGGGGGGACTTGAACCCCCGACCACCCGGTGTCTGTGAGCC
>JAGHDU010000184.1 GCA_021159785.1 Staphylothermus sp.
AACTGTTTCTGAGTTCATGAAAGCACTTGATAATAAGAGGAGTATTGATCTAAAGCTTGTTGAGGCCGAGATATATAGACGTGTAATGGATCGGTTGATAGGGTTCAGTCTAAGTCAAGAACTGTGGAGAGTGTATGGTAAGAAATGGTATGGTGCTGGACGCGTACAAACCCCTGTATTGGGTTGGATCATTAATTCATATAATGAATATTTAGCTAACAAGTGTAGAAAAATCATTATCAAAACTAATCGAGTACCTCTCAAAATAAGCGTGTGTATAGATCATAAGGATAAAGATTTATATAAAAAACTCAAGTCACTGAAAAGAATAATTCTGAAGAAAAAGAGAATGTTCATAGACGAAGTAAAGCCAGCTCCACCATATACAACTGATGAACTATTGTTTGATGCTTCAAGAATAGGTATTCCATCTGCTTTAACCATGAAGATTGCACAAGAGCTATTCGAGTCTGGTCTTATAACTTACCATAGAACTGACTCACACTATGTTTCATCCACTGGTATAAGTATTGCTTCCAAATATGTAGAAGAGAAAGGATTAAGCAAATTATTCAGGCCCAGTCATTGGGGCTCAAAGGGAGCTCATGAAGCCATACGTCCCGTTCATCCACTAGATAGAGAAGATTTAGAGAAGGCTATTGTGGAAGGACTGATCTCGCCAGTTATACCTCTTACGTGGTTACATTTCAGAGTATATGATCTAATATTTAGGAGATTTATAGCTAGCCAGATGAAGCCCTATAAGGTTTTGAAAGCTGAGTTCTTGGTAAAACTAGCCGAGGGTTTAGAACATAATATAGTATTAGACGTAGATATTGTTGAAGAAGGGTTTAATGTTGTTAAACCTATTAGAACATATCCTGAGCTCAAAAATATTGATGAAGTGGAGCTCGAAGTTAGTGGGGTTAAGAGTCTTATCGCTTCTAAAAAACCACTGTATAATGAGGGCAGTATTATTAAGAAAATGAGGGAAGAAGGTCTTGGTAGACCGAGTACATATTCAAAAATTATAAGCAGTATAGTGAGGCATGGGTACATTATAAGGTCTAAGAAGAAAGGATACCTTATACCTACCAAGAGTGGTATTCAAGTCTATGATTACTTATTCAAGAACTATCCATTACTTGTATCTGTAGAAACTACCAAGAAGATGGAACAAGTTATTGATCTAATCGCCTATGGTAAAGTCGGAGCCGTAGGCAAGATTGTAGAGTTCTACGAATTAATTAAGAACTATAAGTTACCATTGACAATTAAGGAAGTTGAAGCATATGTTAATACGTGATCAGTACTTTCTCTTAACGTGTATAGCTATATATGAACGCATTCTTCCTCTTACTCTTTCACTACCAATTTCTATATTTGATAACTCAATACTATCGCCTAATCTGTCTTTTAGTGCCCAGTATACATCAACAGCTCTGCTAATGAAGTCTCCTCGTCCCTTAAGAATTATTTCATCCACACCTTCCTGGAAGCTGATGACTGCTTCAAAAACATAGTCTTCTATTGGTCTTTTCCCAATGTCTATTACTTTGGTGTTTGGAGTATACACTTCCGTCATCCTCGTCCATTCTTTTCCTTAACTGAATAATGATAAGGTCGAGACGTGATATTTAAGGTCTACGATATATTTGTAAATAAAATTAAGATTATAGCTATTATGCTTGATACTAATGATATATTGACTGCTTTGAGTGTTGCTTTGAATAATTGATCCTTTTTTGAAACAGTTTTCACGAAAAATAATTTATTGATTATAGATGTTGTTAACGAAAGCACTATTAATAAGCCTATGAAATTTATTTCTAACATTTTTAAACTACCAATCGTTAAGATAGTTACTATTGTTGCTCCAGCATTAACAAATCCTCCAAGCACTGATAATAGGATAAGCCATTCGGGCGGTAATAATGTAGATAAAACATAACCAATTACGAATATTGTAGAGTAAGCGAGCACTACCCGTATAGCTACACCATATGTTAGGGGGTTCTCAATAGTTACTTTAACCCCTCCAAGCATGGGTTCTTTCTCGAAGAACAATGTTTTTAGAGATAATATTAATGGTATAAACATAGCTACTAGAACATATAAAGCCAATCTAAAAAGATCAAATAAATTCAAGAATTGATAACCAAGTATTAGTATTACTACTAAGTTTCTCAACATCATGGCCGAAATGATTAAGTAAGAATATTTAGTCATGATCTTCTCGAGTTCATCTTCTGAGATATTCTGAGCTGATAAAACATTGGCTATGTTAGAGACTGCGGCTTCGCTATTAACTAATCCGCCTAGAAAAGCAATATATTTTAGTGCTTCCGCTCCCTTTATCTTAACTGCAATGTAACTCATATATGAAAGCAACAATATAACGATGAACAATATGTAAAAAGTCGAAACATCTATGTCAAAAATCCTTGGTTTCTGGAATAGAAAGAAGGGACCAAGTATAAACACGAATAATCCAAGCTCGAGACCAGATAAGAGCTCTCTATAAGTTATTCCACGAACAAATGCCTGCAGAGAGGGCTTTATGGCTAGAACTAACGTTACGAAAACAGACGTAGCTATAGCTTCGTAAACACGGTCTATTCCTACTAAGAATCCTAAA
>JAGHDU010000033.1 GCA_021159785.1 Staphylothermus sp.
ATATACGACAATGCTACTAATACCAATGATTTACAATACATTGCAATATAATAAACGTGCAAGGAAAACAACCAAAAATAGAATAGAAAATAAACCGTCAACAATGAATATAGGAGGTATTTTAACAAATAGAAAAAATAATGTAAAAGTCGTGATTCTGTTAAACGATTTTGATGAAAAACAATTAAATAAGTTCATTTCATTACTCGCTTCAAAAACCTTTAGCAAAGATGAGAGAGAAGCTGAAAATTGATAATCACAAGGTGTTTTTTATGAATCCACTAAAAAACCTAAGAGCAGGGTTTATAGCAACTATTTCGGGAATCGAGATCACGAATATATTGTTATATGCCTTGTTCGGGTACTATTATGGGTTAACGAGTGTGTTCTATATAGGTGTAATGTTTCTCGCAAGTATATTTGTACAACAAGTATTAGCGTTAGCTCAATATGTTACTAGGTCGAAAACAATAGATCTATTGAAGACTAAATCAAAAAAGCTATATTATTTATACACTATTTCATTGTACAGCGCTTCTAATATCTTGCTTCTTGCAAATCTTTTATTTATATCCATGCTTTACGAAAAACTATTAGGTGGTTCATGGATAGCATATTCAATCTTAATATTGATCCTAGTATTTAGTATTACCAGTAGCAAAATAAATAAAACACGCGTCGAAAAAATCCTTATTTATTTATCTTTCCTACTCTTGATTTACCCTTTGGTATTTATTATTGATATTGTAGATTATAGTATCTTACATACCCATATGCCTTTAAGTATTAATAGTGTAAAGGAAGGCTTTTCATCTTATATTCTATTATCAGCTTTGTGGGGAGCAATGGCTTCTCCCTATTCTATGGTTATCCAGGAAGATTCAAGCAATATCAATGAGCTGTGGTATGGGTTCTTGTTTGGGACAATTATAGGTTTTTCCATAAGCTTGCATTTCTACATAAACCAAATACCAGTTAACGGCATAAGTTCTCTCTTAAATCTACCATATTCAGCAATAACATCCAAACTAATAATAATTGGTTTAACAAGTACAGTTGTTTTAGCCTTAATGAGTATTTTTGTATCTAATTCAGCATTATTATCATGGGATAGAAAGGTTCTCAAGTCTAGATACTTTGTATCCATAGTACTTTTATTAGTGATTGTCTCAACAATTATACTCGTTTCTTCACCTATTATGTTCGGAGTGTATGATGTAGAGACTTTATTGATCGAGTTAATAGTGTATTCATCAAGCTTGGTTGGGTTACTTGTGTCAATTAGCCTATTCCCAATTACGTTACTTTGCATCAATATGTATCAAGAGGAACTAGTGTTTCGTAAAAGTATACTGTTAAATGCATTAGTTCTTACAATAATCTTTGTACTGACTTTTGTTATTGGGATTTTCGGTGTTTTATCTTCGTTCATTTACTAGTTTTTGTAGAACCCTAACGAATTCATCAATGTGTTCTTTTCTGTGGTGCGGCATTATTACTACTCTAAGACCTTCAACGCTAGGAGACTTATATAGATAATATCCTTTCTGAACTAGTCTATATAATAGCTCCGTATATGGTATTTTCCTATGTTTAAAAACGACTATAGGTAAAATGGGTTTGTATACATAGATATCCTTGATTTTCTGCAACTTCTCGTAAGTATATCTGGCTAGTTCAAACATATTATTGGCTTGTTTATAATAGCCTTCGTAACCAAAATATTTTATCATAGCCCATATAGAAGCAACTGAGCCTCCCGGTCTTGTTCCTAGTAAACCACAATATTTTCCATATAGCGTATAGTTCGCTTCAAAACACGTATTCTCTAATTCATCCTTATTCTTGTAGAGTATTATTCCTGAAGGAATAGGAGTTAATCCGTTTTTATGAAAATCTATACTAATACTTGAGACTCCCTCATAAAACTTGAGATCTTGTTTTATTTTCCCAGCCTTATATAGAAAAGGTATTAAAAGTCCTCCATACGCAGCATCCACATGCATATATACACTGTATTCAAAAGCTATTTTTGCTACTTCTCTCACTGGATCAATTAATCCTAATTCAGTAGTTCCAGCTGTAACTACTGTTATACAAGGATCGTATTTTCTAACATAATTTTCTAACACACCCGGATCTACTGGTGAATTATTTGTCGGGATACTAATTAATTTGAATCCTAGTAGTTTTGAAGCCTTAATAATTGATACATGAACCGTATCTGGGACTAATACAATTTTATTTTTACAATTACTTTTCATCATGGCGGAAATCATCGACAAAAAATTAGATTCTGTACCACCACTTGTTATGTAACCATACAGTTTAGTTTCTCCGTACCATTTACTAATTTCTATTAGTATTTCGTCTTCCATATTCTTCAACGTTGAAAAAATATATGGATCACCGTAGTTTGTATGTATAAAAAGATTATATGCATAAACAGCCAGTGAATGTGGATGAGTAGTCATAGAACCAAGAATTTTTCCTTCGTAATGTTTCGGCGTTTCATTATAAAACCCTAGTAACTTTGATATGATCTCAGCGATTTTCTTGTTCAACGATAACCCCTTCTAACTGAATGTGTTATCAATTAACTCCCATAGTACCTTGAGAAGATTATAACTGTATTAGGGTAAATAAAAGGATATTTCGATAAAAGTAAATCTTATAATTACTTCAAGAACTTTTCTTCATATTCTCTCAGATATCTTACACTTGAATTTACATCTATGAATAAGCTACGTGCTTTTCTTACATCTTCTACGGTAACTTTGCTTCTTCCATTGTTAATTGCTATTATTCTTGCTGGTTCCATGAGTTGTACAGCATATCTTAGACTTGTTTCGACACCTATTTTGACTAGCTCTTCAAGCGCATCGTCAGTGATCTCAATTTCTTCTTCAGAAGCTCTGATCTTGATTATTTCTCTTATTTCTTCAGCATTGTATGGTCTCGTAGGTATTATTAGTAATCTATCAAGCAGATCCAGGGGCATTCCGTGAGGTGATTCTATATCTGTGCCTCTTATCTTGGCTATCCCTCTATTTGTGGCTAGGATTATAATTGGTGATAACTCGCTTTCCATTGCTCTAGATAAGAAGCTAAAGGCTTCAATATCAAGCATATGTGCGTCGTCTATGAATAGTACACCCGGTACCATTTCAGCCTTCTTATCCTCTATCCATTTTCTTACCATTTCATCTACGTCTCTACGTACTTCGGGAGGAATTTCTCTTTCAATACCTATGGAGAAGAAGCTTATAAGTGCTCGTTGACTAGCCATATACAAGTCTAGGTCATGTAGTGTTAATATTCTAACAATTTCTTTTTCTTTCTTAACAGGTCCTTTGGGTATATCTACTATTCTATGGGTTTCTATATCATAATACCTAGCTTTTTCTACTCCCTTAGCCTTACCAACTCTGTGCACTCTTCCTGTTTCAGCATCTATCCATATAACGTCTCCCCTACGAATTCCTAGTTCTAGTATTTGGTGCGTAATTTCTTCATCAACCGTTAATGTTACTTCATCATCTTTAGTTGCTAGTGTTATTCTTGCCTCCTTGGGTATGGTCATATAGGGTACAAGTGGGTGTCTAGCTCTCCTTACTTTTAGATCTTTGATAACACCTTCGTAAACTAGTCTTCTTTCACGAATCCTAACACCAAGTGCCCTTCTTAGTGCTTCTGTAAGTATTTCTGTCTTCTTTTTCTCACTACTATATATTTCGGATCCACTCATTGCGACAAAGGGGGTATCCTCACCTAATTCACGTGCGATAGCTATTGCTATGGCCGTCTTACCTGTTCCCGGAGGACCGACAAGTAACACTCCTCTACCAGCTATGCGTCCCTCCCTTATCATGTTAACAACTATTCCAGCAGCTTCACGAGCTTCTAATTGACCGACGAGACCATCGGCTTTGAATAAAGCTTTACCATTCTCATCGAGGCCTAGACCCCTAATATGACTATGTGTCCCTATACGTTTAGGTCTAGGCTTTTCTATTTTTATCTCGATACCCATCACTACCACCTATTAGTTATTGAGAAATTTTGTTTAGCATGAAGTAATGTTTATTCTTCATGCTAAACAAAATTTCTCAATAACTAATAGGTGGTAGTGATGGGTATCGAGATAAAAAT
>JAGHDU010000091.1 GCA_021159785.1 Staphylothermus sp.
GTCTCTTGTTTTCATGTATTTTTTCAATGGCCGTTTGTAAACTATTTAGTGCATCCTCGAGCTTGTTCTGGGCTTTTTCGAAGTCGTTGTTTATTATGTATTGTTTTGCAGCATAGAGATCATTGTATGTTTTATCTAAATACTTTGATAGTTCGCGGCATGATGTACATTTTATTGATTTGCTTATCTTGATTACTACTTCTAGTTTGTTCATTATGATTGTTAATGCCTTACTCATTTTATGTGAAACTGCTTTTTGTGATCTCTCCACATTTATAAGCATGTAACTTGACTCTTTAACAATGTCCTGTGTTAGTTCAGCTATCTTTATCTGGAGGAATATGAGTGTTCTTAAGCTGGTAGGATCGCTAATGGTATTCTTAATTTCATCAATTTTATCTCTGATAAGCATTCTTGTTTCATTAATTTCATTTATGATTTCAACAAACCTGGCTCTATTTCCTGAAGCTGCTGCATATACTAGATCCTTAAGGTTGTTGACGAGCTTTTGGTCAAGGTTGAGTATTTCTAATAGTTTGTTTTTCAAGCCTTCCTCTATGTCTTGTTGCTTGATTTTTTCTTCAATTATACTTATAGCGTCGTTGAGTCTTGATAACACTATATTTATGCGGTCAGCTATTCTTGCAGCTTCATCAGAGAAGTCTATGAGAATCGATAATGTTATATGGATTGAATATATCGTTATGGATAGTCTCTCCATCTGTCTCAATAATTCAGCAGGTTCGGCTGATGGGTTTTCAAGAATTTGTTTTAATGAATTTATTTCATTTTCAAGCCTAGTGACCAAGACTTCAATTTTATCAGCTATTCTCGTTAAGTTCTTTTCTCTGAAGAATTTCTCTTTTTCTCTCAGTTGGGTTAGTAGATTCTCAGCGGCATTGATGAGTGTTTTTGCTCTTTCCTTTAATCTCTCAAAGGTTATCTTGGATGTTTCTTCGAAAATAGTTCTTCTAATATCTTTGATTATGTTCCAGATCTCGTGTATCGTTGCTTTAACATATTCTGGATCCCATTCTGTATTGTTATTCTTTAAATTGTTTAGATATTCTTTTAATTCATCTAATTTTGCTTCAGCGTTTCCTAGTTCTTCTCTCAATTGTTCAGCTAATGTTTCATTAATGATATTCTTCTCGAGTGATCTATCGATGAGTTTCTGAGTTTCATCAATTGCTTTCTCTAATATTTCTATTACATGTTCTAATTGTTCAACAGGGTCTTCTTCGTCCATGGGAGCTAACTTTTTGATGAGTTCTCTGGCTTTTTCCATTGCTTCCTTGAAGATCTCCTTAGCTGTAGCATAGTCATTGTATTTCTCTGCATCAACAAGTTGCGCATATAAATCCTTGATCTCGTTCAATATTCTCCATTCTTCGGAATCATCAGGTAGTCCCAGTCTCTTCAAAAGGTTTTCACATTTCTCAATAGTTCTTAATAACACAATAGAATAATTGGTTTCTTTGCTCTGTTCAGTTGATTTACTCCAACTACTTGTTGAAGCCATACTTAGAGGTGCTATTAAGCTGATTATGAGTATTGATAAAGTAATTAATCCAATAGATTTGACATGCATTTTACCCACCTTCCAATATTCCCTCATTTCCAGGTTATGTTCAACATTTTAATTTAAGAACCCCTTTGAACACAAATCGAACACTCTATGGAACACTTATGGAACGCAAAGTAGAATTGGTGTTCTCACTTTTTCTCTTTTTTCTCAATTAGTTCTCGTCCCTTCTCGGTTAAGTTTAGAAGAGTTTTTCCTCTCAATGTCTTCTTTTCTATGAAACCTTGATCAGCTAGTTTATTTACTCTTCTCCATACGATCGATTTGCTTATTCCTAGTTTTTTCGCCAATCCCGAAATAGTTTCTTGTCCCTCTAGGAGGGCTTTCAATATTTCAATATCTCTCTCATCAACTTCGGTTGTTGTTATAATTGCTTCTACTCTTCTTTTCCTTCTAGAGAGTAGGTAAATTGAGACGGAAACTAATATTGTTCCAGTAATTATCCATAATAGGTGATATGTATTGAATAAAGGATTCGTGTTCGCATCTGTATATGGTTCGGAAGGTGTAGTTGTTGTAAATGCTTGTGTAGTTTCGCAGATGTATTCTATCAAATACGTTCCTGGTTCATTGTAGCGTAGTGTTATGGAATCGTCATATACACTTACTTCAGCAGATCCATTGAAGTATATTAACCCAGCTTCTTTGGGCAATACAATGCTTGATTGAGTATATGGCGTTATAATTGCTTCGTATACATAGTTTCTTATAGAGAAGTTATTTAAAGTATATGATACAATAACAGTGCTAGTTTCATTGTAGGTGTAAACTAATAGCATAGTCTCATTTATGAATTCAAAGGGCAACAGGTTACCTTTATCATCAGCTACTATTATTGTATCTGGAAGTGTGTATTTATCAATATAAACTGGGATCGAGTAAAAATTTGTTAAATTAGTAAAAGTAATCGTTACATCTGCATAACCATTACAATTAAACCTATATGTATACGTTGATTTTGGAGAATAAAATATTCCAAAGGCAGAAATAGAAGTCATGATAAACATCAACATTACTGGCACTATATATTTAATACACAATTAACA
>JAGHDU010000214.1 GCA_021159785.1 Staphylothermus sp.
GTGATATAATTTCTCTTTCTAGTTCTTCCTCAATATATTTGATTTCTTTTCTTAACTTATGTTTATGAATTAATATGTTTGTTAGAGCATATATGGCTCCCATCCAATGGTCTATCTTAATGTTTTCTGGAGGAGTTACTCCATTCTTCTTGACTATATTGTACCCATACACTAGTACCGCTACTTGTCTACCCATATCATTTACATAGAAATGTTCTCTAGCATTGTACCCAAGATACCTTAATAGTCTTGCATAGGTATTCCCAATAACGGCGTTTCTACCACTACCAATATGTAAGGGATGGATAGGATTAGCACTTGTATGTTCAACTATTACTTTTTCACCGTTACCAACGCTTTCCAAACTATTCTTAATTTTTCCAGATAGTAAACCATATACTATTTGTTTGAACAGCTCTGCATAATCAATGTAGAAGTTCAAATATCCATTCACAAATACCAGGTTTTTAACGAAACATTTATTCATGTATCCTTTATCCTTCATATACTCGATCAGCGCTTTCCCAATATTATCCCATTCTTGTTTAGGAATTTTCTTCATATGGAAAAGAAAATGAAGTGCAACACCATAGTCCCCTACAGAAGGGTCAGGTGTTTTTGTTATTCTGAGTCTTTTCTCTTCAAAATACTTTTTTACTTCATCTTTATTTACTCCAAGTATTTCTGATACTCCATCACTAATAGCATCTTGTAAACAAGTAAATAATGATACAAATTCCTTCTCCAAGATCCTCGGACACCTACTTTTGTATTATTTATCATTAGTTACTTTTGAGAATAATAGTTAATCATGCCAAATAAGATTTTTGAGCGATCAAGTTGATTCCTTGAATGTAGAGATTTTGATGTTTTGGTTGAAAGTCAGTATTTCATGTTGTAATAGCTTTTGCTAAACCTGGCGGGGTATCTATTGGGTGGCCATATCTTACTCCAAGATGATAAGCCAATAATTGCAAGGGAATTATTGTGGTCATAGGTGATAATACTCTTTGCGTCGATACGACGTTAATTACCTCACCGTATCCCTGACCATCTTGTGATATTGTTATTAGTTGTCCTTGTCTTGAAATTATTTCTTTAGCAACCTTGTTGTATAATTCTACGGCTTGCTCCTCCACGGGTTTTATCACTATAACTGGATAATCCTTCCTTATCAATACCATGGGACCGTGCCTTAATTCTCCTAGCTGTACTCCTTCGGAATGAATTATTGATGCTTCTTTTAGCTTGAGAGCTCCTTCTAGAGCTATTGGGTAATTAATACCACTGCCGACGACGTATAGATCCTTCCAACCATATAGTTTTTCTGAGAGAATCTTAGTTCTTTCTGAATACCTTGGTATCTCCCGTCTTAAGACTTCTGCATGATTCCTTATGTTCTTGACTAATTCTTCATACTCGTTTCGACTCATGTTCCCAGAGTATAATCCTGTATAACCACCTAGCATCACCATTGCAACTAGTGTTGAGACAAAAGTCTTAGTGGCTGGAACAGCTATTTCCGGACCAGCACCTATTGGTAAATAGACATTTGATTCTAGTGTTAAACGAGACCCAACGACATTGGTCACACCTACTATTACTGCCCCACGTTGTTTTGCTAATTTAATACTATTAATGACGTCACTTGTTTCACCACTTTGGCTAATTGCTATAAGGACTGTTCCAGTTGAAACGTTTTCTAACGCATAATAGGGGAATTCAGCCGAGCTTACAACATTAACGTTTAAACCAGCCATTTCAGCGAAGTAATATGACGCTACATAACCTGCATGAAGACTAGTACCATTAGCTATGATATATACGTTTTTAGCACCGTAGATTATCATAGAGGCTAATCTAAGGTATTTTTCCATAATTGAGTAAGTTGTCCTAATAATGGCATCTGGTATTTCCATAATTTCCTTCAGCATATAGTGTGGATAACCAGCTTTATCAACAACCTCAACAGGATACTTCACTCTTTTACGTAGTAATTGGTTCAGGGGTATTTGTTGACCAGAAGCTATATCGTAGACCTTTATCTCTTCGAGACTTATTTCTGTAACTGTATTTTCGTTTAATACAATTGCTTCATCAGCAAAACCATATAGACTCGGTATATCGCTTGATAAATAAATACAGTCTCTTCCTTGTTTTAACCCTATAACTAGGGGCTGGCCTTTATGGATAGCAAAAAATTTCTTGACCCCACTAACTAGTGATGCTATTGCGAAAGTACCGTTTAGTACACGTGAATACTTTATAAGTGTTGGTACAACGTTTTCAATTCCATGTTCAACTGCTTCCTCTATAATATGAGCATATATTTCAATATCTGTCCTAGAAGAGAATGTATGCCCCTTACTAATTAGTTCTTTCTTGACTTCCTCATAGTTTTCAATAAAGCCATCCCCAACAACTGCTACTTTGTTTTTACAATCAGTAAGAGGATGCGTATTCTCCACAACGGGCCATCCACGGCTAGCATACCTTGTATGACCAACGACAATATCTGAAGGTATATTTATGAAATCTATTTTCTTGGCAACATCTTCTAAATGTCCAAGAGCTTTTTTGATAACTAATTTACCTTCTTTATCAATATAAGCATAACCAGCTCCATCATATCCTCTGTAAAGAAGTCTCTTCAAACCTTTTAATAATGCCCCCTTGGGAATAGAATTCCGACAAATAACACAAAATATACCTCCCACACTACCACCAACAATTAGGTCCTTATAACATTATATAATGCACAATTAGAATAAAATATTGAGCTATACACAAGGTTTCAATCAAGTTATAGGTATATACACTGATGTTCAAATAATATATTTGAGATAATTTGAGAATAATTAACAGACATAGTGGTGAATAGAACTGTCTAATTTAGTTATATTTAATGCTAAGATCCTCACACCACAGCATTATATTGAGAACGGTTATATAATCGTAGAAAACGGTTGGATCACAGATATAGGGATCGGTGAACCCATATATAAACACGATATAGTGATAGATGCTAAGAACAACATAGTTGCTCCCGGATTTATAGATACACATACACATGGCTATAGAGGAGCAGATGCAAGCTATTCTTCAGCATCAGATATACTTAAGTGGAGTAATGAAATAACCCGTCATGGAACGACAGCAATTCTACCATCTATAATGAGCTTGCCACACCAGCAAATAATCACAGCATGCAAGAACATTACAGAAGCAATTAATAAATGGAAACCAACTAATGGGGCAAGAATACTCGGTATACATCTAGAAGGACCATATATAAATAAGGAAAAATGTGGAGCACATAACCCGAAATACGTTAGAAAACCAAATATAAGTGAAGTAAAGAAATACTTAGAGATTTCCCAAAACAACATTATTCAAATAACTTTGGCTCCCGAAATCGATGGAGCACTAGATCTTATAAAGTTTCTCAGTAGAAAAGGTATTGTCATATCACTTGGACACTCGATTTCTGACTACAACACAGCTGTAAAGGCAATATTATCGGGTGCAAAGAAAGCAACTCATATATATAATGCAATGCCCCTCATACACCATCGCGATCCTGGATTAGTCATAGCTTTATTAAGACACAAGAGTGTATTTCTGGAGCTAATTGCTGACTATATCCATGTATCCCCAGAAATGGTATTATTTACAATCGATTATGCTGGTATCGATAGAGTAACATTGATTACAGACAGTATTAGCGCTACAATGTTGCCAGATGGAGAATATACACTTGGCGGATTACGAATAGAGGTAAAGGATGGAATCCCAAGAATAGCTGGTAAAGATTCACTAGCAGGTTCAACGCTTACTATGGATAAAGCTATCAAGAACTTAGTGAGAAAAGGAGTAAACCTAAAAGATGCTATCACTATGGCAACGATCACACCTGCTAGAAGCATAGGTGTATACCACAAGCTACGAATAGGAGAAATAAAACCATGTTTCAAAGGAGATCTTGTGGTAATAAACAGGGATGACTTAAAGGTCGAATACACTATTGTGAACGGCGAAATTGTGTATGAAAATAATCAGTAGACTAAAATACAATATACCGGGATCAGCCCCGTGACCCTCCACATTCTATTTTTCGGTCTAGGACGCCGTCATCATATCTCTTTCTTTATTTTCTCGATGACTTTAATATATTCTATCCATGTCTCTGGATATTGTCCTTTCTCATCTTTCTCGTATTTTTTAACCATATCCCATATATTCAATAAAGCCAGAGCAACTCCCGTCAAGGCTTCCATTTCAACACCTGTTTTAGATGTTGTTTTAACTCTGACTCTCACTTTGATCTTATCCTCTCCGAGAAACTCGTATTCTACTTTAACGTTGGTTATAGGTATATTATGACACAATGGGATCAATTCAGGTGTTTTCTTAACTGCTTGAATAGCTGCAATA
>JAGHDU010000144.1 GCA_021159785.1 Staphylothermus sp.
GGGTATAAAGAAAGAATACTTCAGCAAGGGCGTTTTTCCTCATCTGATACCTATTCGTGATCTGTTGATTGGTCGGTCATCATCCTCTGTAGTTTTTCTTTGCCGAGTTTCCTTATCTTCAATACGTCGTTATAATTGATTTCTCTCTTATTCATTAATCCATTTCTGATTAAGTCTATTTCAAGATTGTACTCCGTATATATGCCATGTTTATTTAGTATGGTGTTTGCCTCTTCTAGTGATTGAGTATTATCTACTAGTTGTGCTGGTTTCGATAGTTGATACACGGTGTCTGCTTTCATTATGAAGGATATCGTATGTATGATATTCACGAGTACTTTTCGTGTACCTAGTCTTATTGGTTTATAACCATGAAAACCCTTAAATGCTAATAATCCCATCATGCTTGCTTCACTCTTCGCGTATTTGAGTATCTTTTCCAACAACTCGGCATCTTCTCGGGTCATACCATATGCTCCTATGTAGCCTTTTCTAGCAGCTACCATGCTTATTCTTTTCAAAACATATTCTTGTCCAAGCTCGCCATCGCTTCCCGGCGAATGTACTATTAGTAGTGAATCAGGTATGTGTTTTAGAGCCGCTAGACACATAGAGTCAGCTAGTGGACTCCAAAGATTTTCTTCGGCCCCCTCGGCTAGTACGTCTCCTCCTACATCGACTCCAATAACTTTGGTGTATCCTTTATTCTGTATAACTTTGTTTATTCCCTTAACGAGGCCTTTAACGCCTCTCCATAGGTCTAAAACTACTATGTTTTCGTTGAGTGCTTTTGACACGTTAGCTGCTTGAAACTCTATGTATTTATCGCCTCTCTTCGCTATTGTTTCCCCATTAATTACTGCATAGTAATCTTGTTTTTCCACAAGGTTAATGAGTTCTTCTAGCTTTACAGGACCTGGGATCGGGTCGTATACGAATCTCTCCCAAACAATAGCAGCTATCCCTGTCTTATATCCTACTCTTCTTAGAGCATATGCTAGCATAGCGGCAGAAATTACGTCTCCGCCGCCACCAATACCAATTACTAGGATTTGGTCTTTCTTATCAAAGACATTAATCAATATAGTTACACCCATTAAACTGATTATCAATAACAATATTTGATTAACAATAAAGAATTTTAGTTTACATGGTGAACATGGATTGGGTAAAGCAATAGTTATCACAGGAACCCCGGGGACTGGCAAAACAAGTGTTGCCAGAGCCCTTGCCAAGCTTCTTGGAGTAAAGCATATTGATTTAAGTAGTTATGCTATCGAGAAAGGCTTTATCACTGAATATGATGCCGAAAGACATACATATGTTATTGATGAAGAACGTCTCGTAAAGAAAATTGTAATGATAATCAAGAACACTCCAGGCTATGTAATAATAGATACTCATTACCCAGAAATTATACCATGTGAACTGATCGAATACGTATTCGTGTTAAGGACGCATCCACGGGTATTGGAAGAAAGATTAAGGAATAAGGGCTGGCCGGATAGGAAAGTTAAAGAAAACGTTATGGCCGAGATCCTGTCTGTTGTATTGTCTAATATTTTGAATGCTTGTAGCAATGTTGAAGTATATGAAATCGATACAACAAATAGAGATCCAGTGGAAGTTGCAGAGGAAATACTAGGGATTATTAAGGGGGTTAAGAAACCTAGTTCAAGGATAAAAATAGATTGGTTATCCGCGCTTTCGCAAGAAGATATAGCATACTATGAAAGTTATGGGGAAAGTGTGAGTAATGAGTAGGGGATTCATACTAGCTGGTTGGAGCGATCTTAAGAGAGTCGTTATGAGAGCTGATGTTGTACTTGAAGTACTTGATGCTAGGGATCCATTGAATACTATGAGTAAAAAATTGGAGCGGATAGTAAATGAGCTTGGTAGAGAATTAATACTTGTCCTCAACAAGAGCGATCTTGTACCAAGAAGTATTGTGGAGGAATGGGTTAGATTATTCAGGGATCGAGGATATAACGCTGTATATATTGCTGCAACGAAACATATGGGTACAAAAGTTCTGAGAAGAAAGATCAAAGAAGTAGCTCCAGCCTTACCAGTAATAGTAGCAGTCGCTGGATACCCCAAGACAGGAAAATCTTCAATAATAAATGCTCTAAAGGGTAGACACTCAGCATCGACAAGCCCAATACCTGGCAGTCCAGGTTATACTCATCATGTTCAACTCTATCGGGTAGAGAAAAACATCCTCATGCTCGATACTCCAGGTATAATACCTATAGAAGGATCCGGTCTTGAAAGAATCATTAGGGGTTTAAGCCCAGAACAACTAGACGACCCAGTTCCCCCAGCTGTCGAGCTCATTAAGAGAATCATGTACCATGTTCCAAATGCTTTTATTAGAGCATATGGTATCACTGAGAAAGACCCATATATGATCCTTGAAGAACTTGCCAAGAAAAGAGGATGGTTCTATAAGAAGACTAAGGAGCCTTTAATAGAAGAAGCAGCAAGAACAATTATTAGAGACTATCATCGTGGAAAAATACCTTTCTATGTAAAACCATTGGTGCATAGCTATGTCTAGTAGGTTAACCAAAGAAGAGATTGAAAGGTATAGTAGGCAAATAATGGTATTTGGTGAAGAAGGGCAAGTAAAGCTTAAGTCGTCAACTGTGCTTGTAGCAGGAGTAGGAGGTTTAGGCTCACCAGTTTCATATTATCTTGTAGCTGCTGGTATCGGGAAACTCATAATTATAGATGAAGGTGTAGTTGAGCTAAGCAATTTACAGAGACAGATCCTTTATACAGTAGATGATATTGGGAAACCAAAAGTATTTGTTGCAGCTGAGAGACTAAGAAAGCTTAATCCTAATGTAGAAATAGTCCCTGTACATGAAAGAATAACGGAAGAATTATTAGAGAAATATATTAAAGACGTGGATGTCGTTGTTGATGCTTTGGATAATTGGGAGACACGAATTATTCTCGATAAAGTATGTTATAGAAACAATAAACCATTCGTTCATGCCGGCGTTGAGGGTTTCTATGGGCAAATGACTTTCATAATTCCTGGCAAAACGCCTTGTTTGAGGTGTATTTTCCCTATACATAAACAAGGAGAAAAAAGAACTATCCCTATTGTCTCGACAACGCCTGGTATACTGGGTGTATTGGAAGCCAATGAGGTTTTAAAGTATATTCTTGGAATGGGAGAAGTATTAGCGAATAAACTATTGATTTATAATGGATTGTATAATATGTTTGAAATAATTGAGATCAAGACTGATAACTGTAAAATATGTTATGAATGAATTTAGAACTAGCCACCCATTTCCGGTGTTGTGAAAACCACTCTATCGCCATCCTTAAGTCTATAATCTAGTTCATCTACTGGTTTTCCATTTACGAAAATAGCGAATACTAGTCTCCCGGTCATCACTCCTTCATAGAATCTTCTACTTAGTTTTTCACCAATTTCTTTAATGAGGTCTCTGAGGGTTGCTCCTTCTGGTAACTCGAATCCATGGATATGTTTACCCACGACATCTCCTGCTCTTGCTAGAAAAACAGTTTTTACACATATCATTGCTATCCGCCTACTCCTTGTCTAATTACTACAACCTTGTTATTTGGCTTTATTATGTATTCCTCATCTTCTATAAGCTTTCCATCAACAATAATAGCTAGGGATTCTATATCATCTACATCGAGCATTTCAATAAGTTCTTTTACTTTTAGCTCGTTTCTATCTATTTTTATTGTTTTTCTATCTGGGAGAAGCTTTATAGTGATCATATTATCAGCAACGATCAGTATATATTCCCTTGTTTCGTCATAATTATTATTAGAGTGCATTTATAATGCTAACTCTAGAATGCTTTTCCCAGTAAGAGGTCTGTTTAAGTGGCGACAGGATACGGTGTATTTGAAGATAAAGTTGTTATAGGAAATTATAGTGTTGAATTAGAGAAAATAGAAGAAGGCGTTATTAGGTATAAACGCTTTCACAACGATGAATTAGTTGTTTCTAAGACCTTATTTAAGCCGACTAGGTTTGAAATAGTACCATTTTATCCCATCTTTCTTCCTGAACGTTTTACAAATTATATATTGATTAAACTTGATGAAAGAGTCCATGTCCATGGTAAGGGTGAAGCATTAATATATGTTGAGATGCCAGTTGATATAGCTGTGTATGTGTATGGTCCGTATAGAAAGTTTAGTATAGTAGATGTCTTTACGCTCAACGAGGTTAAATACGCTTTATATGGTGTTCCAGACCGTGGAATTATCGCGAGATATGCTGTATCTCATCCTTACACCTTTATCCCAGAACCTGAATTGGGGAAAGCAACTGTCCTCATAAACATTAGGAATAGGTATGACGACTGGGTTGAAGTTGGGAAAATTTTACTTGATGCACACATTCTACGCTTATTCTATGTCCCTAACACTTGGAACGCGTATACACAAGCCATTACTATGGCGGTTAATTCACCTGTTACAGCAACGATCTATTATGGTAGAAGGATTGAGCCAAAAGCGAGAAGAATTCATGATCCACCAGATTTAAGGCCTCCAAGGATAATGGCTAAAACCGAGATGTTGTGGGGGATTAAATAATTATGGATGGTCTTAACTTATCGAACATTGTAGGGATTGTTGGAGAGATAAATGTTCTAAGAATAATGTTCTCCATAGTATTAATCATTGTAGGAGTTTTTGTTGCATCCCTTCTACGTATGTTGCTTTACAAACTGTTCATTAGGTTTTTCCCAGAACCTACTAGTAGGAACGTTTCTCGAGCTATATACTACATTGTTATATTTGTTATCGGTGTTACCGCTTTAGGGTATCTAGGCATAGATTTAACTGGTTTCATGGTCGCTGGTGGTATAATCGGTATTATCCTCGGTTTTGCTCTCCAAAGCACAACAGCTAATCTCTTCTCGGGGTTATTCATCTACTGGGAAAAACCATTCAAACCAGGTGATTTAGTCAGAATAGGAAATGTTGAGGGTTGGGTTACGGATTTAACAGTTATGTCAACAAAGATTGTTGGTTTTGATGGAGTCAAAGTAAGGATCCCCAATAGAACTGTTTTCGAGTCTCTGATCAGTAATTATTATGCTACAAGGGTTCGTAGAATAGAATTCGTTGTAGGCATCGCCTATAAAGAGGATGCTGAGAAAGCATATGAGGTCCTGCACGAAGTTGTTAAGAAACATCCACTTGTGCTTGTGGAGCCAGAGCCAGATATCTTTGTATATGAACTCGGTGATAGTGGAGTTAACATTCTTGTAAGAGTATGGGTTCCTTCTAGATGGGATCTAACATATAGGGTTATGAAGGATCTCTTATGGTCTATGAAGAAAGCTTTAACAGAACATGGAATAGAGATACCGTTTATTCAGAACGATGTATGGTTTAGAACGCCGCTTAGAGTTAGGATTGAGGGAGTCGAAGGCTTAAATATTAGTAGTGAACGAGGACAGAAGAAGGGCTGGAGAAAAGGCTAATGCGTACACATTGTATGGGATAGTTGTTTTGTTAATTCCCGTATACATTTATTCAGCTCATTAATTATTGTCTCGGGGTTCTCCTTAGTAATCCCTGATATTTCTACTATTGTCTTTCCTTGCAGGATCCTTGCTATTGCTAGGTGTCTACATTTCTCAGATAAATCGATGAATTGGGTTTTATCAATATGTTTTACGATGATATCTATTATTGCCTCGTAGTATTCATTTAAGTCTTCAATATACCTCCTCAGTCTAATACAGTCAAGTCCCTGTGGTGAGTTATTAATGCCTTTTTGTTCTAGGAAACTGTTTATACTATCTATTTTTTCAATACCTAGGTCTCTGAAGAGTATGTGTGATGTATACCTTGTTTTCTGGTACAGAGTTGTTGCTGCGGCAAGTACTATGTTCTCCGATGATTTGTTAAGAGGTTTAATGACTGCTACGTTTTTCTCTCCAGTTACCTTGTTGTATCTTGGACTGATGTATATGGGATAATAATCGTTCTTTAACCAGAAATTAATTGTCTGGAACCCAGAGAATATTGCTCCAACACTATCTATATTGTTCCTCTTTGCTTCATCTTCTATGTTCTTAAGGAGTATTGAACCGTATCCTTTCCTCTGTAGAGGAGGAGTTATTGCTATTCTTACAATTCTCCATAGTTCATGTTTTCTTGGCTTATGATACTGTACCACACCTAGTCTTTCGAGTAATTTATTGAGAATGTTCTTTTCACTTTCATCTAATTTTTCTGGTCTTATCTGTGCTACTCCGATTACATGGTCTTTTATCGTTAAAGCTCTTATTTTGAATACATTTGTGTCTAGAAGTAGGACTAGGTCATCTGGTTCATTTCTGTAATGAGCTGTGACGAGTAGTCCATATGTTTTTCTGAGCAATTCATAGTTGTTTATAAGTTCATCTACGCTGATTTCTATATATTTCAGTTCATAGTTCTTTATTTCTTCGTAGTTTATCTCGGGTGGTTCTGCATCTAAGTGGAATAGTCTATAGAGGGTTTTTTCTAATGGGTCATTCGGGTAGTATCTTATGGGTAATCTTAGTTTTACAGTCATGGTTTTCTTCATCAATTCTTCTATGTATTTTAGAAGAACTCTTCCACTGCCTTCGTATCCATGTATAGTTGTTGAGGCCATGATCTTTCCTATTTTGTTATACCATCGACGGACTCTTGCTACTCCTACACCTGCTGCTTCATCTACTAGAAGTGGTTTATTGTGTTTAGTTTCAGTTACTTTCCATGGTTTAACGTATTTTATTGTGCTCTTTCCGGTACTGACGCTTGTTATTAAACCATTTTTCTCATATGTTACTACGTAATTTATTCCAAGAGCATCGAGGCCTTTGGTGAGCATCTTATAGAATGATTGTATAGATTCAAGATTCCTCGATGTAATGATAAATATGCCGTTGTTCCTTGCGAGTATGTATGCTCCATATAATCCTAGGATACTGCTTTTTCCTCTACCTCTGTCACCGTGTAGTAGGAGCATTTTGTATTTGCGGCTATATAGGAAAGTTGGTAGGATTTTTAGTGCTTTTGCTTGTTCATTGTTTTTAGCCAACTTAGCTAGTTTCTTAATGTATTTATCACTACTAGCTACTGTAGGTGGTGGAGGCTCTATTGGTTTCTCCTTCTTATATCTATGACTAACTATTTTGTTATTCATTATTAGTACATGATTTTCGCTCTTAATCACAATATTGTAGAAGTATTTCCCAAAAGGTGTTTCTAATAATTTCTCGGGAATCAATAGAATATAGTATCCTCCCTTGTTAACGTATTCCGTTGATAAAGCTAATAGGTTTCCTGGCCAGCCCGTTGCACCATATAGTGATAATACGACGTTGTCGAATTCTGTTCCAAGAAGTTTATGTGCTTCTGCGAAATTTACTGTCCTGCTACATGGCACGTTGTATTTCTCGAACATAGTTTTATCAGCGTATTTACTGATGCAGAGGGTATTCTCTCCGATGCTATTGAGGCTTAGATCGTTTTCTCCAATAACTATTACGAGGCACCGCCAACCCTTCTCAACGCATTTTATCAAGTACTTATCTAATTCAGACATTCATAAGCCCCAGGATAGCAGGTATACTCTTTAACAATAATTGGAATTTGTATAATCTTTTATAAAATGTTAAAGTACACAATACATATTTTGGAGAAAACTGGGAGTAAATATGATAAAATTAGTGATCACTTGGAGTGAATTAATAATTAACTCCATCGTGATAACTGTTTCTTGTTAAAATACAATAATCGTTTGATCGATGCGGGTGATAGGGTAGTTAATCACCAATTAACTTTCCAGGAGGGAAGTTAATCCCCAGATCCCCCAACCCCTCCGAAGCTAACGA
>JAGHDU010000197.1 GCA_021159785.1 Staphylothermus sp.
GAGAAGAAGCAGAAAAACTAATAGAAAAAACACTAGAAGCCCAAGGCATAAAATACAGCACAAAACAATACGGCAGAATAAAAATATACAAAACAGGATTATTCAAGAAAATAACACTCATATACAACTATAGTGACTCCACATTCCAAATATGTGGAAACAAAAACATACTAGAAACAATAAAGAAAAACAGAATACTCTACACCACCAAAGTATCCATATACGAACAATTAATAAAGCCAATCGAGACAAGAGACACCATATCAGAAAAAGCATTCAACCTACTCATAAAGAGACAAGAAACAATAGAAAAACTAAGATACTGTAGAACAAAGAAACGAATAGCAATAGGACTCGCAATATTCATAACACTATTACTCTGGACAAAATACTACGACCCATTCCTAACACTAACAATAATAGCAATAATACTACTAATAATCATCCTAACACCCGCTATGCCCAGAATACATGGAAAAACAACAATCTTCGGATCACATACATGCATAAAGCTAGGAAAAGAACTAAGAAAAATAGAAAACGAATTACTACAACTAACAGAAACATGTACAGATGAAAACATGAAGAAAATAATACTACTACAGCTACAGAGCAATAATAAGAGAAAATAAGAAAAATAAAAAAACTAATTGATTCAGCTAGACTTGAAGAACTCAATTATCTTCTCAACTACTTCCATACCAGCTCTTTCCTGTGCTTCAACAGTATTTGCACCAATATGTGGAGTTAGAACAACGTTCTCAAGCTTAGTCAATGGATGATCCGGCGGTGATGGTTCTTCCTCGAAAACATCTAGTCCTGCACCAGCTATCCATCCCTCCTTTAAGGCTTTTACCAGCGCCTCTGTATCAACTACTCCTCCACGAGCAGTATTGATAAGTATAGCAGTCTTCTTCATTAATCTTAGCTTCTCTTCATTAACTAAGTGCTTAGTGGATGGTAATAATGGGACATGAATCGTTATTACATCTGCCTCCCTGAACAATGTGTCTAGATCAACGCATTTAGCATCTAGTTCTTTTTCGATTTCGTGTGGACATCTCCTCTTATCATAGTATATGATCTTCATACCGAAACCGTGATGAGCAATCCTAGCTACAGCAGTACCAATTCTACCCATACCAAGGACTCCTAAAACCTTACCATATAGCTCGTTTCCAAGACATTGTTTCTTAGACCACTCACCCTCCCGCATCTTACGATCAGCGTAGGCAATTTTCCTCAAAACTGCTAACATCAAACCAACAGCTAGTTCAGCAACACTCTGAGTAGGAGCAGCAGGTGCATTAAAGACTTTGATCCCTCTCTCCTCGGCTGCTTCGAGATCAATATTGTCGAGACCCACACCAGCACGTGCAATGACCTTTAGTTTTTCAGCTGCCTCAATAACTTTTCTAGTAACTTTGGGCTTACTTCTAACAATTATAGCGTCAACATCCTTGATTAACTCGATTAACCTGTTTTCATCAGGATACTCCTCATATACTACTTCGAAACCAGCTTCTTTCAGTTTCTCTAGTGCTTTCTCATGAATAGGTGCCGCCACGAGTACTTTTACCATCTATCATGCACCCCTCCAATATCCTTAGTATACATGTCAATAAATTACCAAGTAAACGGATTATATAGCTTCACTAATCACTAAGAAATATAAGAGAAATAGAGAAAAGAAGAAAAATTAATTATTAAAACAGAATGCTAGGCCTTCTTCTTTAATTCTTCAATTACTTCTCTAAGGTTATCGAATAATTCCCTGATATCTTCATCAGTAATATAGCCCATATGACCTATTCTGAAAGTATACTCCTTGACGGGTCCATATCCCTTTGCTATCTCGAAGCCCCTCTTCCTCATAGCCTCATATACTTCAACACCCTTAATACCAGGTGGTGTTTTTACAACGGTGATTGTTGGACTATAATATCCCGGTTTTGCGAACAACTCAAGCCCTAGGTCGAGAATACCTCTTCTAATCTTCTCGGCTCTCTCATTATACATTTGTAGCCATTTCTCCTTACCACCCATCTTCTCTATGATTCTGAGAACGACGTTTAAACCAATAATCTGTGGTATCGGCGGCGTTGAAGGTGTAGACCATTGTTTCTCCAAGTATTTCCTAAGCTTTAATAAGTCAAAATACCATCCACGATCAGGTATGTTCTTCGCTCTCTCAAATACTTCCTCACTAATAGCAGCCATAGCAAGTCCTGGTGGAACACCGAACGCTTTCTGACTACTAGCAAATACTAGGTCTAACCCCCATTCATCTACCTTAATATCTGCAGCACCCATTGCTGATACAGCATCCACAAACACTAACTTATCATGCTCTTTGGCTACTTTAGCTAGTTCTTTGAGTGGGTTTAATACACCAGTACTCGTCTCGTTATAGGTAATAGTTACTGCTTCAACATCGGGGTTTTTCTTCAGAGCATCATCGAGTTCTTCTGGAAGAACGGGTTCACCGGGATTCTTTTCTAGAACAACGGCTTTCCTACCATTAGCCTCTACTACTTCACGATACCTTATTCCAAAAGCACCAATAATGGTCACTAATACCTTACCACCGGGAGTAACTGCGTTGCGTATGCTTGCCTCCATAAACCCTGTACCACTAGCAGGTATTAATAATACTGTTGATTTCTTGGCTTCTAAGAACTCAGCAAGCCTTAGAGTTGTGTCTTTGTGCAACTCTCTATACTCAGCAGATCTATGACTAAACTGTTGGAACTTCATAGCTTCAAGCACTTCAGGAAAACACGCCACTGGACCAGCAGTGAATAGTTTTAATGGCTTAGGCCATATAATTGACCTAACCTCCTCAATAACTTCCGGATACCTTAACTCACTCATCCCCATACACTCTCCAGGGTTTTTCTAGACAAATAATTACTAGGATAAGAAAATAATATATCCTACTATCAAAGAAGCGGTCCCAGTCGCTCCACCTACATCACTGATCAGTTCGTCTCTGCTCGGTCATCCCTATGTATAAGCTTAAGAAATATCCACACTAATAAACCATAGCTATATAAAACTAGACAATGATACATATTCTAGGTGAATAACTTGATCGAGGAAATCGACTATAGCGAGTACATACCCGAGGACTTACTACAAGAAATAATGGAGTATGAAGAAGAGAATAAGAAGAGAGGCAAAAAGTATTTCCAAGCAGTAGAGACATAGTTGAAGCTGTAAGAGAAGCAGCACTCATGGCACGTGGAATACACCCAGATGAGTTCCCTGATCTAGTCTTGAAGATTCTCCAAGAACAAGGATTTGATACAAGATACATTACGGTAAAAAGGATTTGGTGCATATATGAAAACCTTGTTAGAAAAGGAGTAATTCATGATACATTAAGAGTAGTTACATGGTAGTCGAACATTGAAAAAAACCACTGGAATCTATGTAAGGTTACCATCGGGTCAATGGATAAAGATCAAGGGTAAGATAAGTAGAGTTGTAATTCTAAAGTCTAAAGGAAAGAAAAGCATTAGTTTCTCATTAATAGGTGAATCTATAGATAATCCTCCCCAACCAACAAGTT
This sequence comes from Staphylothermus sp., assembly GCA_021159785.1. Taxonomy (GTDB): domain Archaea; phylum Thermoproteota; class Thermoprotei_A; order Sulfolobales; family Desulfurococcaceae; genus JAGHDU01. The sequence continues at coordinate 3,575 of JAGHDU010000197.1, forward strand.
CTAATCCAGAGAAACTATACATTAGTTCAACTAGAGTAACTAAGTACATATTAAGACTACTTGATGAAACAAAACCAAATAAATACCTCGTAATAATCAAGCCCATAACCAAGGAAACATACCAATTAATAATGGAAGGAGATGCAGAGGAAATCGAGAAAGCCAAACGAATAGCGGAGGAAATGAAAATAATAAAACCAGCACCTAAAATAAAGAAAACTACTTCTTCCTAATTCTTCTCTTCACGATGATACTATCATTAGATACATTAATCACTATTTGTTCAACCTCAACACGATAACCACAAATAGGACACTTATAATAAAACACTGATCTCCTCTGCCCATTACTCATCTTCTCTGTTTCTTCAACGAAATACATTGGTTTACCATCCTTTTTACATATAAGTGCTCTTTCTTCAGCATTCTTTACACTGTTGTTCATATGCTGTCACACCCGTTAGAGTTGTTTACTAGAATGAATTGTCAAACATATTAATAATTTATGGGATTATTATTTTTGTTCATTAATACATTCTATTTATGAGAGGTGAATATATTTTGAAGCACCAACTAGAAAAACTCGAATCGATCATGGAGAAAGAAAACATAAACAGCATAATCCTCACTGGCCCAGATAACATAGAATACTTCCTGGGTGTTAGAACAATAGCTGATTCACCCCTGCTACTATACTATGAAAAGAAAGGAGAACCCAAACTCTATGTTCCTCTACTAGAGTATTATAGATTTAGAGACTACTTGGAAAACACAAATGTTAAAGTTTATGCTGTATCAAAAACACTAAAACCCTCAGACGCTGAAGTTATTGATAAATCATTTAGGGAAATAATTTCTTCTCTCAGCAAAAAGGAAAGAATAGGATATGACAAAGAATATACCTCACCCCTTACAAGCTATGTACTATCAGCATTGGGTGAAAAAATAGTCGATATCTCCAAACATATAAGCAAGTATAGAATGATCAAGGAAGACTGGGAAATAGAGAATATCAAGAAAGCCGTAGATATTACTGAAAAAGGAATACTTGAAATGGTAAACAACTTATCAGAAACTATTACAGAAACAGAGCTAACTGGTTTCTTCGAATTCAGAGTGAGAAGAGCAGGTATCGATGAATACGCCTTTGCTCCACTAGTTCTATTCATACCCAATAATAGTTACCCGCATCACTTACCGACAAATAATAGACTTGGAAAGAGGAACCTAGTCCTCGTAGATGTAGGAGTAAAGTACGGGGGAAGATGCAGCGACTTAACAAGAATGATCATATGGGGCAGGAAGAATAAAGAAGAATTAAAAGCAATAGAAGCAGTTAATGAAGCAATAGATAATGTCATTGACAAAGGACAACCAGGTATGAAAGCAAGTGAACTAGCCGAAGTAGCTGTAAAAACACTAGAAAAATACGAGTTAACCGAGAAATTCATTCATGGACTAGGACACGGTATTGGAATACTTGTACATGAACCACCATACATAAGAACCGGTTCTGAAACAGTCCTTGAACCCGGAATGGTATTCACAATAGAACCTGGTGTATACTTTGCTGGAAAATATGGTGTGAGAATAGAAGAAGATGTTCTTGTCACTAAGAAGGGATTAAAAGTACTCAGCGAGGATCTAGAACGAGTATTCATTGCTTAAAGAACTCTACTATTTTTTCAGAACCAGGTTTACCTATAACAATCGATTCTAGAAACTCTATTCTATCGATTCTAGTATTTACTGGTTCCCCCTTAAGGTCGAAGAACCTTACTCCTAATCTTTTAGCAATAGCTACTCCACCAGCCACATCTAGGTTACGGAGTCTTCCTGTATTGTGAAGGAATAATTCAATTCTACCAAGTGCAGCATATACAGATTCTAAAGCAGCTGACCCGAGAACCCTTAACCTAACACTACCCCCGAAATACTTTTTCATAAACAAGTATGTTTTCCTATATGTATCGAAGTTATCGGTGTATACTACAGCTATCCCACTCTTTTTGGAAACATATTTTTCGACTCTTACCTTATTGATATATACGTTTTTATCATCGAATGAATAGGTTTCTCTAAGAAAGACATTAGAGACAGCCCCAGCGATTGGATCTGAGATATTATTTGTGCTGGGTTTATAGAAAACAATCGATACAGCCACATTTGGTATCCCTAGTGTATAGTTTAAACTGCCATCTAGTGGATCCATTAAGACAAAATACTCTGGCTTGTCCGAGAGCTTAACTACTCCTCTCTCCTCACTAACTATATGAAGTTTTAAACTAGTGCTTTTTAAAAGCTCGATCACAAAGTCCTCAATTAATGCATCTATCTTCCTAGTAGTATCTCCAGAGGCCCCCCTGCCAAGAATGGTGCTTAATTCTTCTATACCATAAAGATCTCTTAAATATCCAGCAGCTTCACCAGCTATTTTAAAAGCAATTCTTTCCAAATCTTTACTATCACTCATAAAACCCGCCTAATCAGTTATTTGTAGTTCAAAAACCATAATAATTGATAGTCCTATTTATATAGACATTTCTCAATAAAAATATTGTAGAAACATCTGGTTACCATAAAGGTGTACTTATTGGATTATATCAAGATGGATTTTTATCCAGCAAGAGAACTAGTTTTATCCAATGTTACAGATACAGTACCATTTGTCATAACGATACGAGGAACTTCAACAACAGCTCCGCCTTCAGCACTTTTCTTATTAATAGATACAAGTCCATCGATGGATGGAGAAAAAATATTCTATGCTAAACAAGCTGCTCTAAGCATTCTTGAACTTCTTCGCGATAAAGACTATGTAGCGATCTATAGTTTTACAAAGAAATTTATCGAGGAACAACCACCTACGATACTTGCTAATAATAGAATAAAAGTAGAGAAATCTATAGCATCATTAAAACTAGGTAGTGGAACCAATATATATAACGCAATAAAAAAGATCAAGGAGAAAATAGAAGCCTATATGAAATCAGCTAATATTAGAAACATAAACCTAGTAATAATAACAGATGGACGTCCAACAATAGGCCCAAAGAACACTAACACAATAATCAAAGCTGTACGCTTACTCAAACAATTTTCACTAAATGTAGCCATTATAGGGGTTGGAGAAGACTATAATGAGAAACTATTATTGAAAATGGCCACGGCTCTAAACGGTATATACGAACACGTTACACCCATGAAATCTCTCAAGGAAATCCTTGCAAAATATATTGTTGTAACGAAAGATATTAGTGCTAGAAACCTCAAACTAACCATTAAAACATATGATAATACCGAAATACGCATTTATAATAAGGAATACACCGTTCTGGGAAATTACGTAGAAATAGAACTAGGTAATATCTATTATGGAGAAAAACACGATATAGTTGGGGAGATAATAGTAAACGCAACTGGTAATAAAGTAGTCAAAATAGCAGATATAATTCTCTCATATATAAATCCAGAAACAAACGAACATGAATTCACCGAAGCATTTCCTGTAAAATTCAAAGCAGCCCCCAAAGAAGAAGTTGTCAGAACCAGTCTTAATGAAAACGTTCTGGCTAAAACGAGAACCATGAAAATAATATCTAAAATGAAAGAATCCATAGAATCTGAAAAAGTTGAGCAGTTAAAGAAAATGCTTGAAGAACTATTGGAAGCCACGATAAAACTCGGCGACTTGGGTCTTATTTCAAAAACTATGAGTGTAAGAGAAAAATTGGAAAAAGAGGGTCTGTCTCCAGATGTTTCGCGAGAAATAACATCACTTATATCAAAAATTATTGTTGGTAAGAATATATATTATAGTGAGAAAGGTGAGAAATTATGAGCAAAGAGGAAAAAGAAAAGAATGTAGAAGAGACAAAGAAAGCACTGGTTTTCGTGTTAAGAGTGGTAAAAAGCAATTTCTTCATGCCTCAAACAGAGTGGATGCTGTATCCCGGAGAATATATTTTAGGACGCTATCCAACAAATGACATTGTATTACCAGATCCCTATATATCGAGGAGACATGCTAGAATATTCTTCAAAGATGGTGAATGGTACATAGAAGACTTAAACAGTACAAATGGTACAGTTCTCAACAATGAAAACATTAAAGGAAAAGGGCCAAAAAAGATAACTGACAATTCTGAAATAGTAGTTGGATTAACAGTATTATCAGCTAACCTAAAAGAAAAATGATACAAGAAACACATATACATAATCAATGAATAGAGTACTACTGGTTATTAGC
>JAGHDU010000125.1 GCA_021159785.1 Staphylothermus sp.
ACTAACACACTCAATAAACCAACCATAAAAACCAACACACCCAAGCCCAAGAACCAAAAGTTACCCAATACTATACAAACTAAACCACTACATACTCACAACACATCCGCCAAAAACACATACATGCCACACAAAGAACCAAACAATCGCTTCCTCACCTACCTGCTCATGTCTTCCCTCCCTGTCCTCAGCCCTTCCTTCTCTTCCTCCCTTCCCCAGACCCCTGTAAGAGATACACCTTGTTCGCACAAGAATGTTTTATAACCCGAAACTAATCCGTACAACTAAAAATCACCAACAATAAGTATACATTATCCGGGAACTATTTCATCTACTGTATACTTAGTCCCCATATTCTTCACGGTTGTTCCCGCAGCTATTCCTCTTCCCTACACTCCGCACGCTCCCAAAGCAGTATACACAGAAGGGTTAGGAGGCGCTATCCTTGCTTTATTCCTGCTTCTTTTAGACGGCGTTTCAGGGTATGATACGATACACCGAAGTAGCGTGCTATATCTGCCCAGCTCATACCCTTACGCCTCAGCTCTAGTACCTTCTTTAAGTCTACAGGCTTACGGGGTCTCCCAACATGTTTGCCCTGAAGCTTTGCTCTCCTCATACCCTCCCGAGTCCTCTGCCTCAACAGTTCTCTTTCCCTCTCCGCCACCCATGCAAAGATCGCTATGATAAGCTTCCTAATCTCAGGGTCCAGGTTCTGCAGGAACCTCTCCTTAGGACTAACAGCTATAACGGGTGCTCTCTTCTCCTCCAGCATCATCATTGCATTAAATGTTTCATAGAAGCTACGGCCCAGTCTCGACAACTCATACACTAGGATCGGCTTAGGATCGCTTTTCACGGCCTCTAGTAGCTTACTAAATCCGGGTCTGTTCTCAGGCTTTACTGCACCAGATACACCTATGTCCTCAAAAAACCTCACAACCTGATATCCATTCTCTCCAGCCCATTCTAGAATAGCTTGCCTCTGATTCTCAGGATTCTCCTCCCTAAGACTCACACGGATATACGCGTAAGCTTCACGGAGCTTATTATCAAAACCAACCATACCATTTCACCAATAAAGCATTAGCAAAACCCACCATTTTAAACAACATAGCAAAAGGGCTCCCTTCTGCACACCACACCCGCAGCCCCACGATTGCCAATAACTATCAACCCCCTACACCAATAGACAACAATTCTCCATCACAACAAACATACAGTCATCAACTCCAAGATCTCACACCATGACTCACAACTCTAAATCAATCAGCATCTTTGCTTGCAACAGCTACACCAAGTCCTTTAATGAATCCATTAGCTCTTCTATTGCTTCTATAAACCTCTTCTTCATATCATTGACCCTGTTCTCTCCCACAACTTTAACATAAGCTCTTAGCGCACGCTCCATCTCACGTAACGCACACTCCCTTGCTTCAGAACGCGATTTCGAAGAATCCTCGTAACATCTTAGCACATTACGAGCCATCGTGTATCTCTTCTTTCTCACAGACAAAAGCATATCAAACGTTATCTCCAGAGGCAAGGGTTCTATAAAGGGTAAATGATAGATATCCGAGTACAGTGAAGCCAAGATAACTATAGTTCTCCTAAGCCTTCCATACCCATAAGATGATAAACCATGATAGGACTCCAGTTCTCTCTCAATACTCTCTTTACTAATTAGCTCATTATCGGAAATAACGTATTTCTTCCTACCAAGCTGATATACACCCTTTACACGTGTAGAACCCTCTCTTCTATTTAACCTGTCAAGAAACCCTATAAGACCTAAGGTATACCCAACTCTATATCTAGCATCACTCTTCTCAATATAAGGAATTATTTCATGTAGCCTCTCCTTTATATAGTCGAGAGACTTATATTGCTTATACTTCGGAACTACGTTATCATTCACCCAATTAATTAACACCTTATCAATACAAGACGAATATAATGCATCCCTTAACTCCTCTTTGAATTCTCTTAAATAACTAAAGCCTCCTACACCCATCTTAACTAAGTTAATCTTTACATCCTCAAGATCATATAGAGTGCCCTTAACGAGATCACCACATATCTTCTCAGGCTTTAAACCAAGCATAATTGCTGATGCAAGCCGATTAGCCAATATATCCAGCCCATGATGATAGTAGAAAACCTTAGCCTTTACATCACTCCTAAAAATCTCCTCCAGCTCCTCTTTGACCTTCCTCAATTTCTCCTTGTGCCTTTTCTTTACATCTTCACCGAAATCAACTATATCCAGATAGGCAGGTAAACGCCTAGGCTTCCGCCTACCAATATCATGTATAGTACCAAGATCAATTATTCTATCCACTTCAGCGACCACGTGTTCAGAAACACCAAGATACCTCGAAGCAAGCAACCTATGAACCATATGACTAGGCAACCACTACACCTAACAAAAACTCATAAACATATCTACTATTAACAATATATATCAAAAACATTGCACAACCTATTACCACATAGTATACACCAGGAAAGCTCAGAAGGGCCTCTACGAATTACAGTTTACTATCCCGTCCTAAGAACCACTTCAGTCTTTCACAAGCATTAATTCTGTTAAGTAAAAATTATTTCGATGCCCATTTTAGCTTTTCCAATAATTCTTTACGCTCAGTCATAGCACGTATCCATGCAATTAACGATATAACTACACCAACTACACTAACTATCCCAACTATAAGAGCTACATAAGGATTCACAATAGTTTCGTATTTCATTAAAGCAAACATGCCCCCAGCACAAAATGTTAAAAAGAAAGCCATAATCAACGAAATCGTCTCGGCACGTCGCAATTCAGCTATCTTTTCACGTATATATTCAATATTTTCTTTAGTTACCCCAATACGAGCACCACAATAAGGACAATATATAGCATCTTCAGGAACCTTCCTACCACAACGAGGACAAGTAGCCACCACCAACACCTATATATCCTATGTATCCTTCTCATAAAATATTAGAATCTACATCATTTAACACTTATCGTCCATAAACATATTCTATTAATATCAAATACGTCCAAAAGATCAGCAACACTAAAAATCACCACAACAATACCCAAATTGAATAATCCATACGCAAAACTTTGCACAACCTATCATCACACAAGTAACTTACTAAGAACCCCATAAGAAACATACATCCCAAAACCACATTTCAATTATTTGCTTTTACTTCTTCCTAGCAAGTATTAGTACAACAATCACAACTATTATTGCTACTATTACTGCTCCATACAGCACCATATTCATACCTGCTCCACCAGACCCAGTCGTCACTACCTTCTTAGACGCGCCTTGTGTTGTCATTTGCTCGACTGTAAATGTATTCTGCGCAACACTCGTCCAACCAATAGCGCTAATAGTTTCCTTTCCAGTAGCCTGTGCCCCCATAGCTGTCTCTGTACCAGTAGCTATCATCTTTATCTCTTTGAGTTCACTAAGCATTATATCTTTCTCACCATCATCCATACCATCCATCCAGCCCACACACCTATACATAGCTATATAATAATAGTGAGTATCTCCCGTTGAAACTTCTTTCGAAAACGACCTGTGTCACGCCACACCCTGTACCTGATCACACCAATCAATAATCATGCACTTAACTAGTCTATTCAGGCTCACTAATCTATTTCTGGTCTCTTTAACACCCTACAAGAACTCATCGAAATCAATTTCAGCATAAGCTTTAACCAGCCTGCTATTGACCCTAACACTACACCACTTAATCTGTTTAATCCACAGCATAGCAATATTATACAACTGTTCTTTCTTGTCTAATTTACTGTGAGAGGACACACCCTTAACCATATAAAGTCCCCATGATCTACCACTACCTCTTAAAGGCTCAACATTAATATAAACACCACTTATATACTCCCGTCTAATGTACTCCTTAACTTCAGGATCAGGCACTTTCTCCAGTCTCTTATCTAACCATTTTACAATCTGATCTATCAAATACTCTTTAGCTGTGTATTTATCCACAATATCATAAACAAATGCGCCATGCAAGTGGAATTTATTACTAATACTAAACTCCCTAGTCCACACACCCCGCAGTCTAGGCACACCAATAATCGCCCGATTAAACGTAATAACCGCCCTATACGCCCTTTTACCAGTCTCTCTAGCGTATTTCTTAAGCGCCTTAGTTAAACCAACAATTTCTCCAGGCGCATAACTACCCCGCCTATCACTACTATCACTACCATAGAAAACGCCTATTTCCTTTAACAACGCCTCGTAAAACGCATCAACCGCACTATTCAGTCTATCCCTAAACACATCCTCCGGTAAATCTATTGAGAAATATTCACTAATACCATCCAGATCTGCATCATTGTTTAACAACACCAACGCATTACTATTACGCCTAACAACTCTAACCACACCTAAACTCTCAAGTGCCCGTACAGTATTCCACACATACTTGTGCACAGTACTATCCTTTAACAGCCCTTGCTCAAACAACCATAATAACCGCGTAAGATCACCAATACTACACACATGCCCCGACAACTTAAGAAACCACAACACAACAGGCGCATACATCAAGAAAGAACCACTATTATTGAGACTTCCCAGTACATCACCCACGCAAAGCTTATAACCCAACCGATCCATATTCATCCATAGAC
>JAGHDU010000195.1 GCA_021159785.1 Staphylothermus sp.
CATCAAGAGAGCACTTAATGGATCAGCTGAGAAAGAATATATTTCGCTTATAAGTAACAGTAATAGATTATTCATTCTGGGATTACTGGGATTGATAATAGTTATTGCTTCAATAGGAATGTTAACAAGTAATGTATATTCTAGGAATGGTTTTGAAGAATACATCTAGTACTCAAAAATCAAATAAGATTCCAGATCTTATCCCCAACATAGTGTATGTTCTTAACAACCTTACCTCTCTTAATCTCACCGCTCACTATTTTCTCGGACTCTACTAGAGCTATACCAACCATCACTGGTTTACCATATTTTTCTTCAACACAAACTACTGGTTCACCTTCTTTGAAAACACCTTCAACCCTCCTAATACCAGGGGCCATTAGATCGGCCCCTCTAAGCATAGCTTTAGCAGCACCCATATCAATAACTATCTTTGGCAAAAACAAATCCCCTGTCTTTAACAAGTACTTTAAATGAGGTAACCACAAGTTCTCGTATCTAAAGAACGTAGGAGTACCATTGATAATAATGATCTCTGGATAATTCTTCTCTTCAAAAACCTCTACTTCATCGCTTTTAGAAAAACTTATGTTTGGATAAATCCTCTTTAATTCCTCGAACAATTTCTTCTTCTCTTTCTTTGATAAAAATCTCCTAACACCCAAATCCATACACCCTGTTAACTAACTCATTATACGCTACACAAATAGTAATTGTTTTAACGATAGATAACAATATATATTAACCCAGATATTAAGCATTAAATAGCATAGATATCCCAGACCATCAAACTCGTTGTTCCCGACGAGAAATATATTGATCTTGGAAGGTGGATATGACTTGGCCGAAACAGCTCACAAGATACTATTAGAAAACATTGGTAACATCGTGCTCATAAAGCTAAAGGGCGAAAGAGAAGTACGAGGAAAACTAAAAAGCTACGATCAACACCTCAACATAGTACTAGATGATGCAGAAGAAATAAAAGAAGATGGAACAACAAGAAAACTAGGAACAATCGTAATAAGAGGAGACACAGTAGTACTCATATCTCCAATCGAGTAACCAAACAAATAAACACAGGTGACCCCACATGGGCAAAGGAACACCAAGTATGGGTAAACACGGAAGAAGCAAAACACACATAAGATGTAGAAGATGCGGAAGACACGCATACAACGTAGCAAAAGGATACTGCGCAGCATGTGGATTCGGAAGAAGCAAAAGAATAAGAAGATACAGCTGGCAAAACAAAAAAGTAAACAGAATAAGAATACGCTAAGATTCCATACTATACCTAATTAACCAAAACATCACTTTATAGAATCAATAACGTATTTTATACACGGATAATTTTCTGAGGATACAAATAGATAAAACTATGAACAACAATGTACAGCCCATAGAGAGACCACCCTATCCACACCTACCTAGACACAAATACTCAAAAACTATTCCGTCATAGGATGTAACTTTAACTTAGTTAGACATAGCTTCTATTACAACACTTAAACAGGTAATTGAAAAACTTATAAATCGCTCATATAATATGAGAAATACCGAACAAGACAATTGGGCCGGTAGCTCAGCCTGGAAGAGCGCCCGGCTTGCAACCGGGAGGTCCCGGGTTCAAATCCCGGCCGGTCCACCACTCCTTACCCCTTATATAGAACTCAACGATATTCTTGAAGAATATCGTGTTTTGATTATCGCACTTGCTTATGAAGTATTCCGTATAGTTAGGTTTCCTAGGAGTGTTATGTGCTTGGTCTTTCTGTTGTAGATTCTGGTTTGTATTCTTTTACAAGGCTTGTAAATATTTTCTCTAGATCGATATTTTCGGGTTTTGTAAACGTTACATGTAATCCGCTATGGGTTTCTACTAGGAGAACTCGTTTCTTATAGAATAAGAAGAATAAACCAATAGCGACTAATATTATTCCAATAATAGTAGGTATTCCAAAACTCATCGTGGGGGATTTAAGGTTGGGGTATAGATCGAAAACAATCATAATCGCAGCTACTACGATCGCCAAGGCACCTAAGCCGTAAAAAGGTTTCTTAACATACCCAATAAAGCTTGGCTTATGGAAGAGAAACAAGTTGTTATCACTAGTCCTAATACCTAAGAACTCGCCCGAGACCTGATAGTCAACAATGCCCTCTTTAATAGTAACATTTTGTTTATAGAATAAAGCACCCAGTTGATCCACCCACAGAAGAATTGAATGATATACTACAATAATGTATAGAGACCATACATATTAAACCTACCTAATTGAAACACTGTTATCTCAAAACATTCAAATGAAAAGAATAAGTTAATCATCTAAAACGACTCTATGTTTTCTATATTATAGGAGAGAAAAACATCTTGTTTCATCGAAAAATATAATGCCCCGGTTAGGTATGAGCGTTATATAGGGCTTACTCTTTAATTCTTTGTTCAACTATTACCATTGTGCTTGTGGTTCTTATGTCAGGTAACTTTCTTATTCTGTTTGTAATTACTTCTCTTATTTTCTCGAGACTGTCTGCTTCTATTTTGACTATGATGTCGTATATTCCGTAGACTATGTATGCTTCTTTTATCTCGGGGATCTTCATTAATTCCTCCATAACGCGTGATTCTGCACCAATGTCTGTCTGGATTAGGACTATTGCTCCTGCTTTGGCCATATTTCCTACACCTCATCTACATATATTTTTGAGTGGTTTTAGGAATATAATTCTTTAGCTACTAAATAGTATGGGATAAATAATCATGAATCATCCAAGGATATATGTACTGTATTTTGGCGAGGATGATCCATCGAAAAATACTTCTTTGAAAATGGTTAGGAAAGGATTTGCTATAAGAATACATCCAAGGAATATCAGGGGACAACCAATAGTCTTAAACCCCTATGCAAAGAAATACCTGGGACCATGGCTTAGAGACCACATAGATAAACACGGGATACTCGTAATAGACGCTAGTTGGAAGAAACTCTCCCCTCAAAAAATAAGAGTAAGAGGAAAACACTACAAACTACCACCATTACTTCCAGGTAATCCCATCAACTACGCTAAACCATGTATACTCTCAAGCATAGAAGCAGTAGCAGCAACTCTCTACATAACAGGGTACAGAGATACATATGAGAAACTACTTGGACTATACAAGTGGATGAATACATTCCACACACTAAACCAAGAACTACTAGAAGCCTATAGTAAGGCAAAGAACGAAGTAGAACTACTTAAAACAATACAAGAATACTGGGGCCCAAAACCACCATGTTAAATATCAGGCGGGGCCGGGACAGGATCTTGTTTGGGATTGTTTATAGTTGTTTAAGTCCTTTTAGGGCAATTATGTAGGCTGATGCTGTATGCTTGTCTAATCCATACTTCTTCATTACTTCATTATGCTCTCTAGAATGAGTTGTTCCCTTAGGATCTACTTGTAGAATTCTGAAACCATATTTCATCGCCATCACTATTCCATGTTTTAGGAGCATTCTCTTTGCAAACTTGGTTATCTTTCTATTGGCTACAGGATTTTTGGTGAACTTCCTCCGCTTTATGTTCAGGAGGTTCTCGAAGACTACAACACCCACACTGTGGTGATAAGCGTACTTGAGAAGTTTAGCGAGCGCTTCTAGTCTCATCGTTCTAGCCTTACTCTTAGGAAAACCATGCGATGTAACCTCGGGGAACCATCTTGTCATAATATCCCTTATTTTTCCATATCTATCCACTATCACCATGTTTATCCTATCAGCATTCAAATCAAAACCAGCTATAAGCTCACCACTAGTGTCTCCCCTCTTGAAGTGTTGAAGGTAGAGAGCTATAGGTATAGATATATGCAAGTATATTCTTCCATCTCTAAACACTATCCTAGCACCGTAACTCAGCTTCTTCTCCTTAGTTAGCTCAACAACATCTTGGATTAGTGATACATATTTTCTTCCGAAGGCGGCTCTCAGCATAATCCAAGAACCATCATAAGGATATTTAACCTTCATTATATTTATTGATTCAAACCTTACATTTCTGTTCCCAAACCTAGAAGATTCTCCATTGCTGATTATAAACAACTTCTTAACCTTAATGTGCCGAGGATTTCCTCCATTAAACTCACACCCTTTAACTATTGTTTTGGCAATCTTGTACGCTGAATCACCGTATGCCTTATTAAGCATACTTCTCAGTTTCCTAAGTATACCATTAGTATTCAATCCCTTAGCTATCATACGCGTAGCATAAAGAACAGCTTTCCTGAATTCATACGCCAATCTAACAAGCTTCATATAGTCATCCGGAGTCAATGGAGTGAGCTTTCCTACTACGGTTACATATGATATTAATTTACTAGTGTCAATAATTCTACTTGTCTGGTACTGTGACACGTATTATTACCTCTCTGCGGTGGAGATGTCCCATCTTCTCGCTAAGCTCCTTCGGGATGTAGATACATAATAAACCATGACTAGTCTTGGAGATTCTAGCATGAAACACATACTCCTCAGGCAAAAATAATCACCACTTAAAGATTATTACAGAAAATCTTATAAAATATTCTGTAATTTGTAAACTTATAGTTGGGATGAACTCGATGATCTAGGTGAG
>JAGHDU010000059.1 GCA_021159785.1 Staphylothermus sp.
GAAGAGAACCTACTGCTATTATTCCAAAATCATTAGTATCCAATGATCTTCAATTTATTCAGGGTATAATACACTATTATTTATACAGAAAAGATGTGTATGTATCTAATGAAGGTTTATTCTTATCATTGCTTATACTCGGTGAGAAACAATTTAAAGATGTTGTTGAGAAACTTAACAAGGAATTTATCAAAAATAATGAGTACTATATAGTCATATACTTGGATGAAGATGCTGGGAGAAAATTGGTGAGCAAATGTTTTCAGAATTGTATTCCCCATAAAATAGTTATTAGGTTCGAGAACCTAGGAGTTATCGTAAAAAATATTCAAGCTATTATCGATTTGCTCTAAATCATGTATTGCTTTGCGAAATGATTGATCTATAGCTAGGATTTATATTACCATTCTTCCTCTTCTTCCCACCATTCCTCTTCTTCTTCCCATTCTTCTTCCTCTTCCCACCATTCTTCTTCAACGAACATCAATGTATTTCCCTCCGATTAATTCTTTATTCACTAATTATCTTGGTATAACTCGGGTATATAAGCAATAGTGTTGTGATCGTTTGGAAACTAAGATTAAATTTATAATTCTCGATACAGTAACTATTTTGTCTAGTTAGAAGAGTGTGTTGATATGATAAAATGGTGACCTAAATGGTTAGATTCTGTCCTAGATGTGGTGGACCAATGTTACCTGTTAAGAAAGATAGTGAAGTATACCTTAGATGCACGAGGTGCGGGTTTGAGGTAAAAGTCGATAAAAAAGCAGCTGAAGCCTACCGCTTAAAGTATCAAGTAGGAAACGAGAAACGAGTAAGAACATCTAAAGCCACAATAGCCAAGAGGCTAGCTCTCAGTCCAGAAGAAAGGGAAATGCTTCAAGAATATTATGAGGTATTCTTAGAAGCCTTCCAAGAAGAGGAGGGCAGCGGGGAGGAATAACAGGAACAGAATTTAAATTGGATATTGATGCTTTGGAGCATATTTGATTTATTATAACTAATCAGTACCTCACCCGTTACTCTTCATCGAAGAATTCTCTTCTCCGTGCCGTCACCAATCATCATCTAAACGAGCAATATAATATTATTTATGTATGAAGGTTAATATACTCCATTGATGTATTTTGTACCCGGGTTTTATCTGCTCAGGATAAACGGGTGGAACAAACGTCGTGGTGAATGTGAGCATGGTAAGAATAGCCGTTATTGATAGAGAGTACTGTAAACCTAGTAAATGCAACATCGAATGCATACGCTTCTGTCCTATAAATAGAACTAGGCACAAGAAAGCAATAGAGCTATCCTCAGATAGTAAACATGCAATTATTTATGAAGATATATGCATAGGGTGTGGAATATGTGTCAAGAAATGCCCTTACAACGCTATATTTATAGTTAACATTCCGGATGAACTTGAGAAAAACGTTGTACATCGATATGGAGAAAATATGTTTAAATTGTACAATCTACCGATTCCAAGATTAGGCAGTATTATGGGCATTATTGGTAGAAATGGGAGTGGTAAAACAACCAGTATCAAAATATTATCTGGATTAATTAAGCCTAATTTAGGAAGATATAATGACCCTCCTGATTGGGATGAAATAATAAGAACATTCAGAGGGACAGAGCTTCAAACATATTTCAAAAAATTAGCTGAAGGAAAAATCAAGTCTGCTGTTAAAATACAGTATGTTGAATTAGTCAAAAGAAAACTTAGAGGCAGAGTCAATGATTTACTGGAGAAAGTAGATGAAAGGGGGTTGCTTAGAGAGGTAGTTGATAAACTGGCTATTAAGAAAATACTTGATCGCAAGGTACAAGAACTAAGTGGTGGTGAGCTCCAAAAGTTTTTGATTGCTGCAGTGATCTTGAAAGATGCTGATGCATATTTCTTTGATGAACCATGTAGTTACCTAGATGTTCGTGAAAGATTAAGAATAGCTGAAGCCATTAGAGAATTTATAGATGTTAGTAAAAAATACGTCTTTGTAGTGGAGCATGATTTAATGATTCTCGACTACATTAGCGATAATATTACGATTATATATGGCGAACCTGGAGTATACGGTATAGTATCAAAGCCTTATGGGGTTAGGGCAGGTATAAATAATTATCTCGAAGGATATCTACCCGCTGAAAATATGAGAATTAGGAAAGAACCAATTGTTTTCAGAATACAAGTAGAAGATAGAGAAATACTGAAGAAAGAATTCCCCATTCTG
The DNA here is from genome assembly GCA_021159785.1 of Staphylothermus sp. Lineage (GTDB taxonomy): Archaea > Thermoproteota > Thermoprotei_A > Sulfolobales > Desulfurococcaceae > JAGHDU01. The sequence goes on from JAGHDU010000059.1 coordinate 2,232, forward strand.
AAATGGAGTAAATTGATTAAAACTTACAAAACCAGTGGTTTCAAATTAATGGTTGATGAAGGAGAAGCATATCCAGGAGAAGTTTTAGGAATCATAGGACCCAATGGTATTGGTAAAACTACTTTCATAAAAATACTTGCTGGTATCCTAAAACCCGATGAAGGTGAAGTACTAGTAAGCGTAGAAAAGATAAGTGTAAAACCACAAGAGCTTTCACCAAAGATCTTTTCTGAGGAAACAGTTGCTTCCAATCTTAGAAGAGCATCACCAGATACATTGAATCCAACTACATGGATTTATAACGAGCTGGTTAGGAAACTAGGTTTAAACAAAATGTTTGACAGATACGTTGAGGATCTTAGCGGTGGAGAACTCCAAAAGCTAGCAGTAGCTGTATCGTTGGCGAAACCAGCCGATCTATATTTATTAGACGAACCATCGGCATATCTTGATGTAGAGGAAAGACTTAGTGTAGCCAAAGTTATACGAAGAATAATAGAAGAGAAGAAGAAAACAGCTTTAGTTGTTGAACATGATTTAATGCTTCAAAACTATATAAGTAGTAGTGTAATAGTATTCACGGGAACATCTGGCGTTAGCGGGCATGCTTCTAAGCCTATGAGCAATAAAGAAGGGTTTAATATTCTCCTAAGAGAGCTCGGCGTAACAGTGAGAAGGGATCCACAGACAGGGCGTCCTAGAGTAAATAAATCTGGGTCATATCTTGATAGACAACAGAAAGCCATGGGACAATATTATATGCAAGACTAGTTTCCAAATTATTTA
>JAGHDU010000249.1 GCA_021159785.1 Staphylothermus sp.
AGTATATGATTTCACCATTTGCTATTACTGTATGTGGCTCTATATATTCTATGTTTTTAGTTAAAACAATGTCTGCTAATCTTGCAGGACCAATTATACCAATATGATCTTCTAGATGCAGCCTCATCGCAGGCCCTATGGTTGCTAGCTGTATTGCTTTTATGGGATCTATTCCGTATTCTATTGCTATATTAATGATCCTATCCATGTGTCCTTTTTCCATCAAGTCAACTACGTTTATATCATCTGATGTAAAACTACATAGTCTTAGGTCGATGTTTTTGTTCTTTAGAAGTGGTAGGAGTGCTTTGAGGTCCTTCCATGCGCTTCCTTCTCTTATGAATACATACATTCCTTTTCTAATTTTCTCTACTGCTTCTTCTAGAGTAGTAGATTCATGATCACTCCATATGCCGGCATCGATGTATGCATCTAATTTTTCTCCCAACAGTAATGGAGCATGTCCATTTATTATTAATCCATATTTCTTCGCAACTCCTATTTTCTCTAAGACGTTTTTGTTTGTATTTAACACACTTACGAAATCCATAACTTCTCCTAAGCCAATTGTTCCTTCTAGCATTGCTAGTTTGTCTATTTCGTCAACGCCAATAGTGTTAGCAACAGTCTCTAATCCAAAAGAAGGATCTGTAGCTGGTACACAACTAGGTATATCGATCAGTACCTTTAGCGGTAAGTTTTTGGATGCTTCTATAAATAGCTCTACACCCTTAACTCCAAGCACATTACCAATTTCATGAGGATCCGCAACTATTGTTGTTGTTCCATGTCTAAGTGCTAATTTTGCGAACCCACGTGGTGTTAATAGTGATGACTCTATATGTATGTGTGGATCTATGAAACCCGGTAATGCATAGTTGTTTTCGCCATCAATTACAATTGTTTCCCGACCAACGAATCTATGTAATTTATTTATTTTCCCCATTCCAGCAATTCTCTTCCCAGAAATCACAATGCTAGCGTCTTCTAGGATCTCACCGGTTGTTGTCAATACTATATTAACGTTGCTAATTACTATGTCAGCAGGTTTCCTACCCATAATGGTATTGATGAGGTTTATTCTTTCCTCTACGTTGTATTTAAATATGTCTGGTAGAACCAATTCGGTGATACACCGGTGTCCTTTTTATTATCATTAGTCAATTACTCTTTAATAATTTATCTTGCATGTTTAAAAGTGAGTTAATAGTGATAATTTGAGAGATGGTGTGATCCGTGGCTGATATATACATTCGTGGTGGATGGATAATCACTATGGATAATACTAGGAAAATCATTAAGGAAGGTGCTGTTGCTGTTGAAGATGGTTATATAGTGGATGTTGGTAAGAGAGAGGAACTTGATAAAAAATATCGATACTACAGCGATGTAGTGATTAATGCTGAAAAAGATATTGTTATGCCAGGTTTAATTAATACACATGTACATTTAGCTCAAGGATTGTTAAGAGCATGTGCAGATTATCAACCTCTTATACCATGGTTGAGGGATAGAATATGGCCTCTTCAAGGTAATTATAAACCTGAAGAAGCATTGGTTTCTGCAAAGCTTGTTGTTGCTGAGATGATTAGGACTGGTACAACAACATTTTTAGAAACAGGACTTGTTGGAAGATATGGTCCTGATAATATTATTGAATTCATACATGAGAGTGGTATTAGGGCAGCTATAGCGAGACATGTTATGGATATGACTGGTTATGCACTAGAGGAAAATATTCTTCATGAAGGATTGGTAGAGCTCGGCAATAAGAGCTTTAAAGACACCTTGAGGCTCTATAATAAATACCATGGTTGGGACAATAAGATCTGGGTATGGTTTGGTCCGAGAACTCCAGGTGCTGTTAGTATAGAACTGTATAGGAAGATCTCTGAGAAAGCTTGCGAATTAAATACTGGGATAACGATGCATTTAGCAGAGGTTAAAGCTGATGTAGAATATACTTTAAAGAAATTCAACAAGAAACCCGTGGAATTTGCTGAATGGGTTGGGCTAACAGGTAGGAATGTTGTGCTTGTTCATGTTATTTGGGTCGATGATGAAGAGATTTCTATTCTTGTGAAAACAAATACAAGCGTTAGCCATAACCCATGCTGTAATATGAAGCTCGGAAGTGGAGCCGCTAAGATCAGAGAAATGCTTGATCACAGAGTAAACGTTGCCCTTGGAACGGACGGGGGACCAAGCAATAATGATTACGATTTGCTCCGGGAAATGAAGCATGCTGCATTATTACAAACTCTTAGAAAACTTGACCCAACAGCTATTAGGGCTGAAGAAGTCTTGGAAATGGCAACTATTAATGGCGCAAAAGCATTAATGCTAGATAATATAGTTGGTAGTATAGAGAAGGGGAAGAGAGCAGATATAATAGTAGTTGATTATTGGCAACCCCACTTGAGACCTCTGAATAACCCAATAGCTCATTTAGTGTTTTCTGCTACTGGACTAGACGTTAAGCATAGTATTATTGATGGTAAATTAGTAATGTATAATAGAGAAATATTAACGTTTAATGTCGAAAAAGTTTTAGAGGAAGCAGATAAAGCAGCGTATGAACTATATTCGAGGACGGGTATTTGTAGAGAACCAGACATTAAATGGCCGATTATATAGACAATGACAGTGCTTTGGAGGGCGTGATTTGAAAGGTATTTTCATCAAAATATATGCTATTTTATGGCTTCACCTAACAAGACTCCATAGATACAAGTATGGTTTCTTAAACATGATAATAACTGATATGATCTGGTACCTATTATTCATGTTAGGAACATTAACTTTCATACCAGTAGAGGACTTTAAGACAATGGCTATTATAACATTCTGGGGAGTAGCCCTATGGAGCTTTATGAATAATGTGGTATGGATCGTAGGTCATTGGGTAAGATTCTTGCTTGAAATCGGAGTAGTTGAAGAACATATTGTTCGTAACACTAATCCCATGTCTCTTATAGCTGGACGTATAGTAACAGCTATTATAGTGACTATTGTTGCAATACCCGTTGTAGGCATGGTCTATTATGAATTAACTGGAATTAATATATACAATGTCTATAATTCAATCTACCTATTGTGTTCATTTATATTAATAATGTTCTATGCACTTTTCTACTCACTTATATTATCGTCGATAGGATTAAGGCTTAGAATACCTGGTATAATGTTGGATGTATTAAACATAGCTGTGTATATTATAGGTGGTATAGGTGTGCCTCTGGCTAAAATGCCCCCACATATGAGGATAGTTGCTTTGTTTATTCCTTACACATATGCAGCAGAAATAGGAAGATATGGAGGAGTGGGTTTAGAACCACTACTAGGAGTATGGAAGACATTACTGTTTGGAGCATTATATCTTGTAGTATTGATGTTTATATCAATACTCGTAATAAAATATGCAACACAATATGTAAGAAAGCACGGTGTAAAAGCCATAGGTGCAATGTAGTCTCGAATTGATCGTTATCTTAACACTGTATAAAAATAAAATACATTTTTAAAAAATCATATAGGCCTTTATAGGATCTTATTAATCCTTTTTGAAAAATAACATCATTAACTGTATCATCAAATTTTATGGTTTTTACAAAAAAGTAAAGAGTATATATAACTGATTTATACTACACCATAAAATTTTAATTTGGAAAGCATAATATTATAATAATAGAAAAAAATGTAATGTATAACAGGTGAGAGGAAATGCCCGAGAAATTAAGATTCTTCGACCTAAAGGCAAA
>JAGHDU010000003.1 GCA_021159785.1 Staphylothermus sp.
ATATTTCTCTATATAATCTATGGTTGTTGAAGGGATATCGCTATGCAACCCAGATACTATACAATCACACAATTTCTCATTTCTAAATACATTTGTTCCATTTTCATCCATAATGCATATAGACTCACATTCTTGTATGAAATTTCTTATTGCTTCATAATAATTTACAAGCGACACAGAATAGTTGCCCTTCGAAACGTGTAACAGACAGTAACTATGCTTACTATTGTCAAAGAATATTATGTATATTTTCCTTATCGTCACCAAAAACTTAGAGAAATGAACTATTCTTTTAATAATATCCATGCGATTAAAATAAGGATTGTATTCTACAAACAATACTTGTCTATATTGGTTGAGGTTTTGGTTTTCTCTCATGTTCTGGTCTAACCTTCACTATACCGAAGTGAACTGCACATGATACACAATAACACTTTGTCACCGGGTATTTCATAATTATTGCACCTTTCTTTTCAAGCTCGCGCGCAAGTTGTGGATTTACTGGACTGTACCATCTTGTAACACATATTGCTTTATCTCTTGGGACAAGTCTACCACAATTATCACATTGTACTACATCAACTTTACCTTTTGATCCTTTATGTCTTCCCCTACTTTCTCTCTTCTTGGGCATTTGTTTCACCTTAATACTCCATGAACCCCATGATATAGCTCATTATTTTAGATAAAATAAAAGTATTATAAACTATCATGATGAAAACACACGTTGAATTAGATAATACTAATTTCTCGTAATCTAGTACCACCTATTATATCCTCCCAATGTACGCCAAATGCTTCTAATAGCTGGCTCAGAGCACTACTTATTATTTCAATATACTTATCCGGATCTATTTCATAAAGCTTAGCCAATTGAATGGCTTTGTATCCATCACGAGTCCTTACTTTGACATAAGTTATTATGTCACCCTCTTCTACAGTATATCCATACATTTTTAGCTGTAGAGCGGCTTTAACATGTGGTGGTTTGTTTTTCGTATATTCTTCAAGTCTTTTGGTCAAACCGACTCTAAAAGCTAATTGATCCAAAGTTATTTCTTTCTTCTTTAAAGAAGTATATAAGTTCTTTATTTCTTTTTCTAGCCAGTTCTTAAACAATATAAAGTCCTCTGGTGTTTGAGCGGTTTTTAACTTCTCTATAAGTTCAGTGAAAAGTTCTTTCAGAAATTCTGGTGTATTCCTCTTTTTGGCCATTAATCCCTTTATTTCGATACCACCATCGACATATCTGCCGATATAGTTTTTCTTTAAACCAGTGAATAATACATATGTGAATACCTTATCTACTTCAATTTCAAGACCTAAGGTTTTAGATACCCATTCTTGTAGTTTCATTAGTTGTTCATCTGTAGGTGCCCATAGGAATATAGAGTCTGTATCGCCATATATTACCTTGACACCTATTTCTGCTGCCTTCTTTAGGATGGAATAAAGAGATTTTCTTCCAAGAGCTGTAACACTTTCCGCGACTGCTGGTGAGTATAATGGAAAGTTCTCTGCACCGAAAACTCCATAACTTGCATTTATGAATACCTTCATAGCTCTTTGTACAACATCATACCATGTCTGTAATTCTAAGGGTATATCTTTCGACCTTGCCTTCTTCTTATAAATGCCTACACGAAAATCTCTAAGCAAACCTGTTATTTGTGCTGTTAATCCAGGTCTATCTATACACACCTTGTGTATTTTTTTACCTGTTTCATCAATTACATCCATTAGTTTCTTACAGTTATCAATATCAACTGTTTCATAGCTTAAGTTGTATTTCTTAATAATACTCGGATACAGCGACGCTACGTCAAGAACTGTTATCTTAAAGAATATTCCTTTAGGAGGCTCTATTACAAGGGCACCTGCATATTTTTTCCCTTCTATAGTTGCTTGTGTAGTACTTGCTTTACCATGCATCCATATATCTTCTGGTTCTGGGATTAAATAATTGAGTTTTCTATGAATCCAGTAGAATAGGTTTTGTATCCATTTTGATATGCTTTTTCTACAAACATCTTCTATACCTACCTTAGCTATACGTGATAATAGTATCATAAGCCTCCATACAAGCTCGTTATTGAACGTTGTAAGCATAAGTGTTATCTCTGCGTCTCTGTAGTTGTAAGCTATAAGTCCTGATATTGTAAGTTCTCCTATATTTCCTTCGACGCTTATTTTTGATATACCTAGAAGTGCTGAAGCTATAGAATCCAAGTTTTCTTCTTGATATTTTCCTCCAAACGCATAACTTTTGATCGCTCGATTCTTGAAGAATTTGTATAAATCTATATGGATACTCGTCTCTATCCTAACAATATCTTCTCCGAGTCTAAATGGTATATGTTCTCGTGGTATTCCAATCCTCAATGCTCTGTTAAACAAGTATAATAAGTCAAAATTATCACCGTTAAAAGTTATTACAAGAGGATAACTAGTAATGATCCTGAAAGTTTCATATATTAGTGCTTCTTCGGAATCAAATATCTCTATTTCAGCCTTATAGGGATATTCAGGTGGTATTTCCCCCCACGAACTTTCTCTTCCTAAAACAAGCACCTTATTGAGTCCATCATTGCTTACTAATGCAACACTAATTACAGGATACTCAGCGAGTTTGGGATTAGGAACTCTTCCTTTAAAGGGGGTGTATACCTCTATATCGATCGCTAAACGCCTAGCTTTTGGCGGTGTTTCTTCGAATAGAGGTATCCATTCCTCGGCTAGTTTAATTGTCTCTTCCGCTTCCTTGCTAAATATACTTTGTACTTTATTAATCGTCTCGGGAGATATTACGGGTTCTACCATTTTGAATACTTTCTTCATGCCAACATTTTTGATAATATACTTCATACCAGGTATTAATCGGAGATCGTAAATGTAGTTATCATGATACTTTATCTTAGCTTCCCATGCCTTAGAAACATATTCTCTAAGTTTAGCCACGCTCAAAGGATCCTTTGTCACTATTTTTGTTAACCTTATTTTTTCCAAAGTAAAAGGGTCTATCTTAATAACAGTTTCTATACTATCAAAACCCGGATGCTCAACTATCTTTTTATTCGACTGTATTTGTTGAGGTGTTTCGTTTGTAAGAAAATATGGTTTATGACCCACGGGATCTGGTACAAAATATAACCTATCACCTTTTTCATCCAAAAATACAAGAACAGCTTTACCTATATTTCCATCGTAATATACATCGAGGAGATAAGCTGGTTTATTAAGTTCTTCTACTTGTTCTTGATCAAATAATCTATATACATTACCGATTGTACTGTATTTCAAAATCCCACCTATACATAGATCGAAAATGAATTCCACATAGTGAATTCTATAACGTTATCTTCCGCTTTTTTCCTTCAAGTAAAGTATTGCTTCAGCTAAATCACCTTTTGCTTTTATTAGCGCTTCTCTAGCTTCTTCTTTTGATGCTCCTGTTTGTGACATTACGAACTCTATATCTTCTTCAGATATTTCTATAGATTCCTCTATTTCCTCGACCCTTGGGGTACCTATAATCTGGAAAATCGATTGTCCACCAGATTTCATTTCAAGAACTTGTGGTTTCTCAATTACTATCTTTTTATCTGATAAGACTATGTGTACTTCTCTCACGTCCTCTAGTTCATTTACTTGTATGCCTAGCCTTTTTAACGCACGTCTTAATTCTCTAGGACTCATTCCTGGAAACATTTCGTATACACCATGTAAGCATTCCATTATTGTCGTTTTCCCATATACTTTAATGGGTATGGTTAGGATATATAATTTGGTTTACAAATAAAGAATATTTGCCAACGATCTAAAGGATTATGGTAGCGTGTGTAGTAATGGTGTTTTTAAGAATACTTGGCGGAGGACAAGAAGTAGGGCGTGCAGCATACCTTGTTATTGATAAAAACAAATACTTCCTACTCGACTATGGTGTTAACTTCGATGAGGAAGACCGCCCACAATTTCCTCTTCACGTCCGCCCAATCGACTTGTCAGGTATAGCTATCACCCACGCTCACCTTGACCATATAGGCGCTGCTCCACTACTATATGTAACAGGAAAACCATCATTGTACATTACAAAACCAACACTCGATATAGGAAAATTATTAATCAATGACTTCCTCAAATTGAACGCTTACTATGTTGATTATGATATAGGAGAATTCGAAGCAATGGCAAGCAAAGCAAAATTCATGGAATACGGAGTCGAGGAAGAAGCTGGAGAATATACACTATTATTTACCGACGCCGGACATATACTTGGCAGCTCTATGGTCTATCTCGAAACACCTAGTGGCCACAAAATACTATACACCGGTGACGTCAACACAATCCAGACATGGACACTAAACAGAGCACAACTCTGGCCTATAAAGATTGATACATTAATAATAGAATCCACATATGGATCAACAAAACACCCTCCACGCCATATGAGCGAAAAAAGACTAATCGATGCTATAGAGGAAGTATTAGATAGCGGGGGAACAGTATTAATACCAGCATTTAGTGTGGGTAGGACACAAGAGGTAATGTGCCTGGTACAAGCCGAAATCCCACATGCTGATGTATACGTCGATGGAATGTCCCGTGATATCACAAACATTTATCTAAAGTATAAACACTTTCTAAGAGATCAAGCTATGTTCCAAAAAGCTGTAGAAAACACATTCTTCGTACGTGGATGGAGCGATAGGAGAAAAGCATGGAAAAAACCCGGTGTTATTATATCATCAGCAGGTATGCTCAAAGGAGGACCAAGTGTTTATTATCTCAAGAAAATAAGCAATGAACCTAAGAACGCTGTATTTCTAGTAAGTTACCAAGCACCAAATTCACCCGGACACATACTGCTTGAAAAAGGAAAGCTCGAGGAACTAGGAATTGAAGAAATGAAAGCTAGGCTTGAGTGGTTTGATTTATCAAGTCATGCTGGCAAAGATGGGCTATTATCAATTATGCACAGATATAAACACGTATTGAAAAACATAGTCATTATACATGGTGAGCCAGATTCAACTGCTAAGTTAGCAAGTATGGCTAAAGAAGTCCTTGGAAAAGATATTAACATCTATACCCCAGTTAATGGTGAAGAAATTAAACTTGAAGCCTAAAACAATTACTTATTTGATTTCAATAATATTCTCACAATTTATATCAGACAGAAAGGACTCAAGTTGTTCTAATGGTACCTTTATTGTTACGAGCTTTTTCTTAGTTCTAGCCTTGATCTTGGCTATTGATTTCTTGGTATCTCTATATACTCTACACTCTATTGCATTTTCAGCGTATTTCTTGAATTCTTCCTTACTATGTACTTCTATAGGAGCCATTTATCACACCTATTTACAATTGTTTTACGTTACCTAACCTATGAAATCACTAATGCTGGGATATAAATGTAACTGGTAATTAAAAGAAGAAGCGCCGGGGCGGGGATTCGAACCCCGGACCACCGGGTGTCTGCCAGGCTCCTCGAACCCGTGGGTTAACAGCCCGGCGCTCTACCAGGCTGAGCTACCCCGGCACCCTATCAATACGTTTATATCAAGGAGTTTAATAATTCTTATTCTTCTTGGAGGCGATGATGAACATCGGCTCCGTGCAGATGAATGAAGAAGTTCCTTGGCCCTGAGCAGCAGAAAGTTACAAAATATTCTAACTCGTTGCATTGATTACTTACTTTCACCAAAGACTCAGCCACTTAAGTACACCCGAGTTCTACTATGAGGAGAGAGCTATGAGGAAAAAGAACAAATATACAGCAACAATAACTATTGACTTAAGACTTCTAGCTATGAGGTTTAGAGACAGAGGAAAGAAGTTCATCAGAGTACATGAGGTTGCATACGAGCTTGGTGTAAGCTCAAAAACAGCTGGTAGAATCCTAGTTACTATGACTAAACTTGGCTATTTAGTTAAATGGAGCGATGGTGTTTATATGGTATTAGACAGAAATTATACCGAAAACAAATAGAACCTATAAAGTATTCTTATATCTCTCAATAATCTTATTATTCCCTATAATATATACGAGTAAGTGGTATCGACAAAGGGATTTTACGGTGGTAGTAAATGGGTCTAGGAATATCGCCTGCAGCTGCGTATGACAGAGCAATAACAATATTCTCACCAGATGGTAGAATTTACCAAGTCGAGTACGCTTTCGAATCTGTTAGAAGGGGTTGGACAACACTAGGTCTAAAGGGCAAAGAAGGTGCTGTAGTAGTTGTTGAGAAAAGAAAAGTATCACCATTAATAGACGATAAAGCCATACAAAAGATTTTCAAGATAGACGATCATATAGGAGCGAGCTTTGCAGGGATAGCAAGCGATGGCAGAGTACTCGTGGATTATGCAAGACAAGTAGCTCTACTTCACAAGTTTTATTATGATGAACCAATAAGAGTAGAGTATTTAGCAAAACAAGTATGTGACATAAAGCAAGCATACACACAACACGCAGGAGTAAGACCTTTTGGCGTCGCTATAATATTCATAGGTGTAGACGACGATGGATCACAACTATACATGACTGAACCCAGTGGAAGATACCTAAGCTATTATGCAGTAGCCATTGGTGAAAAAAGTAATAACGCAACAGAATTCTTAGAGAAAAACTACAAATACGATCTAAATATACACGATATAATTAAACTAGGGATCTTAACAATAGTTAATGTCATGGAAGGCGAACCTACACCAGAAAACATTGAAGCAGGTTATATTGATATTCATACACAAAAGTTCAGAATATTGAAACCAGAAGAGATAAGAGAATATTTAGAAGAGTTAAAAAAAGAAGGTAAAATAAAGAAATAATCCCGATAAAACTACAATTTTTAACTCGGATTTATAAAAGGTGATAATTTTTGAAAGAAAAATACGTAATAGCTAGATATGAGGCTGGTGGACAAAAATTCGAAGTATTAGTAAATCCTGACTTAGCATTAATGGTTAGAGAAGGGAAACAAGTTAATTTAGATGATTTAGTCATTAGCGATTTTGTATATAAAGATGCAAGAAAAGGACTAAAAGCCTCACCTGAAAGTTTAAAGAAAGTATTTGGAACAGATGATATTAAGAAAGTAGCCCTTGAAATAGTTAAGCGCGGTGAAATCCATTTAACTTCTGAACAAAGGAGAAAGCTTCTTGAAAACAAGAAAAAGCAAATAATAAACCTAATAGCGAGAAACGCTATCGATCCTAAAACAAAGTTACCTATACCTCCTAAGAGAATAGAACTTGCAATGGAACAAGCACGTGTTTCAATCGATTTATTCAAAAGCCCCGAAGCCCAAATGGAAGAAATAGTATCAAAGATATCCCGTATTATTCCCATCAAGATAGCGAAAGCTTACCTATCTATAAAAGTCCCACCCCAATTTAGTGGTAAAGTATACAAAGTATTATCTGAATTAGCAGAAATTAAGAAGAGTAATTGGTTAAGCGATGGAAGTCTTTCGGTTGAAGTAGAAATACCTGCAGGTATGCAAGAAGAGTTTATAGATAAAATAAATAAAGCAACACATGGCTCAGCCGTAGTGAAGATACTATACGTTAAATAGTTTTATAGGGTGAATATGGGTGAAACTCAGAATATTAGTAGCTGATAGGCAAATAGTTAGACCCGGCGACCTGCTAGCAGAAATAGAGGACTCTACTGAGCACTTGGAGGAAAGAATTATTCCAGAAAAACATATCTACATAAAGAATAAGAAGATCTATTCAGATACAATAGGTTTGGCTACAATAACAGATAACGATGTACAAGTGATTCCCCTTGAAGGTGTTTATTTTCCAAAGAAAGACGACATAGTCATAGGTCTCGTAGTAGGTGTTGGAATTACTAACTGGATAATCGATATACGAGCACCATATAAAGCAATACTCAATGGATCAGAGGTTATTGAAGGATTCAACCCGATTCAACATGACTTAAGAGATTATCTAGACATAGGCGAATATGTCCTAGCAAAGATAACAATATTTGATCGCACACGTGATCCTGTACTCACTATAAAAGGTAAGGGTTTAGGCAAAATCACGGAAGGAGCTATAATAGAAGTAAAACCCAGCAGAATAGCAAGGATCATAGGCAAAAAGGGAAGCATGCTAAACTTACTCACTACAAAAACAGGATGTAATATAACAGTTGCTCAAAACGGCATTATATGGGCAAGATGCCCTGATAACAACAAGTTAGATGTATTAGTAAAAGCAATCAAGAGAATAGAGGAAAAAGCACATATGCGTGGATTAACTGAGGAAATAAGACTGTTTCTCGAAAAAGAATTAGGAGAAAAGAGGGAGAAGTAATGGAAAAACCCATATTGATCAGAGAGGATGGATTAAGACACGACGGTAGAAAACCAGATGAATTAAGACCTATAAAGATGGATGTAGGAATACTAAAGAACGCTGATGGATCGGCATATGTAGAATATGGAGGCACAAAGGTTATAGCAGCAGTTTATGGTCCCAGAGAAGTATATCCAAGACATTTAGCACTCCCCGATAGAGCACTAATAAGATGCCGTTATCACATGGCATCATTCTCAACAAGTGATAGAAAAAGCCCCGCACCATCTAGAAGAGAAATAGAATTATCAAAAGTTATAAGAGAAGCACTTGAAGCAGTTGTTTTCACAGAACTATATCCAAGAACCACAATTGATGTATTCATAGAAGTACTACAAGCAGATGGAGGGACTAGAACAGCTGGATTAACAGCTGCATCATTGGCATTAGCTGATGCAGGTATACCAATGAAAGACCTTATTGCAGGTGTTGCAGTTGGTAAAATAGATGGCGTAATTGTACTAGATATAGATGAAGTCGAAGATGAATTTGGAGAAGCCGATATGCCTATAGGATATGCAGCAGGAATAGAGGAAATAGTTTTACTACAACTAAATGGAGTCTTGACCAGAGAAGAATTCAATAAAGCATTAGAACTCGCAAAGAGAGGTGCTGAACAAATATATAAATTAATGAAAGAAACTCTCCACAAAAAATACTTAAAAGTACTTAGCGAGTGAGGTAGGTAAGCTATGTCATTAACCCCTACAAGACAACCCATAATACCCAAGATCAAGAGGGAGACTATTAAGAAATTAATCAAGAAAGGAGAAAGAATAGATGGTAGAAAACTAGACGAATATAGACCCATCGAAATAATACTCAATCCAATACCAAAAGCTGAGGGCAGTGCATGGGTAAAACTAGGAAACACAATTGTTATGACAGGTATAAAACTAGAAGTAGGAACACCCTACAGCGATAGACCAAATGAAGGAGTTCTACAAGTTCATGCCGAATTTGTTCCATTAGCTTCACCGACTTTCGAGCCAGGACCGCCTGATGAAAACGCTATTGAAACTGCAAGAGTTATCGATAGAAGTTTACGAGAACCACGTGCTATAAGGCTAGAAGACTTAGCAATTATTCCCGGTAGAAAAGTATGGCTAGTATTCAATGACATATATCTCATAGACTATGATGGAAACACCATAGATGCCGGCATGCTATCTTCAATGCTTGCCCTTAATTTGGCGAAGATACCTAAGATAGTCAGCATCGAAGACGATAATGTAATAATAGATAAAACAGTGAAAGAATCTCCACTGCCTATTAACTTGAATGTAGTAACGGTTACTGTAGGCTTACTCGATGAAATACCTTTGGTAGACCCCTTACTCGAAGAAGAACTTGTAATTGATAACAAGATCACAATAGCATTTGACGAAAAAGGAAGGATTACAGGAATACAAAAAGCAGGAATGAAAGGAATAAGAACCTCTGTGCTTGACGAAGTAATAGATATAGCGTTTAAAAAGGCCAATGAACTACATGAATTATTGAGAAAAGTATTAAGTAACCCTGAAAACTATATGAAAACCTTAATATAGACCTATGTTTTATGAATCCTTTTGAATAAAAGCGGTGATGCATATGGCAAGAGGGACTAAAGTCGTAGGCATTGCTGGAAGATATGGAGCAAGATATGGTTCAACACTAAGAAAGAAAGTAAGAGACATACTTGAGAGAAGATATGCTCCACACACATGTCCTTTCTGTGGCACAAAGGGTAAAGTATACAGAATAAGCACTGGAATATGGTCATGTAAAAAATGCGGTGCAAAATGGGCAGGAGGAGCATATGTACCAAGAACCGAGCTCAGCAGGTACTTCGGTAAGTTTATTATCAGAGAATAAAAACATACATGCTGATATTTTATGCCTGGATTTCTTATAACAACATCACATAAACCAAGTCAAAGAACGCGTTCTTTTGTAAAAGACTTTGTTTCAATACTACCTAATTCAACATATATCAACAGAGGAAAGAAAACTATCGAAGAACTCGGCTTAGAAGCATATAGGAGAGGCTACAAGTATTTCATTATCGTTGGAGAAAGAAAAGGGAATCCATCACTTATGAGAATATATAAGATCTTTCCATACAATAAGCCTCCTGAAATAAAACACATAATGTCAGTAATAATAAAAGGAATAACACTAAGCAGAGAAAACCCAGATGCTTCAAGAGTTTACAATCCAGAAACCATAGGTGTAAATTACGATAAATGCGAACAAGATCAGTGCTTTAAATTAGCTGATTTATTCATAGAAGTGTTTCAAGAAACAATTGTACCGAAACCAGATATAACGATCATGCTTATCGAGAAAAAAGATCATATATTACTCAAAGCTATCAACAAGCTAGGAAAAACATGCGGACCCCTCGTGAGGATCAAAGGTGTTAAATACATTGAATAAATACAAATTAGTATTAAAATTATATACATCAACAACTGAAATAGCAAAATCTATATATAAGGCAATACTTCCAGACATTTATGATACGCCATCAGAATGTACTATAAATGCAAGGATCGAAAACGAATACTTATTCTTAGAGATAAGCTGTAAACGAATAAACCTTTTAAGAGCATTATATAATAGTTATTTTAGCGTAATATCAATGATACTACACACACTAGAGGTGTTGTATGATGAGTCAACAAAAACTTCCACCAGAAGTACAACAGACATTGACACAATATCAAGTTTTAAGAGAAAACTACGCTAAAATAGATGCTGAATTAAAACTCGTTGAAGCTGAACTAACTGATATAGATAACATACTTGATACCTTAAAGAACATTGAAGGTGAAACAGAAGTATTTAAACAAATAGGACACATTCTAGTAAAGAAACCCAAAGACGAAGTTATCAAAGAGCTTGAAGAAAGAAAAGAAATCCTAGGCATAAAGAAGGAAAAGTACAAAAAACAACTAGAAATCCTTGAGAAACAAATTAATGAGTTAGAAAAGAAACTCAAAGAACTATTAGCTAAATACGGGATAACTATTGGTTAAGAAGACGAAGACACTAAATCTGAACCTAAATAAATTAGATGAAAAGACACTAACAAGCATTTTATCTAGAGTTGAAAATACACTAAAGGATTTTCTTGACAAAAAACTTCCTCCCAAAAGCGAATATGATCTAATATTAAGTATTAGTAAAGAAG
>JAGHDU010000092.1 GCA_021159785.1 Staphylothermus sp.
GCGCTTACTGGTATTATTGGTGCGTCTTCAGCCCATGTACCCTCAATGAATTTCTTTATCTGCTCGTAGTTTTCTAATGCTTGCTCTTTTGTTACAACATCTACCTTATTTTGAACTATAACTATGTTCCTTATACCCGTTATATCCAATGCAACAAAGTGTTCCCTCGTTTGGGGCTGTGGGCATGGCTCATTTGCCGCGATTACTAGTATCGCACCATCCATTATAGCTGCTCCGGAAAGCATTGTAGCCATCAATACTTCATGTCCTGGAGCGTCAACGTACGATACTCTTCTCAAAAGCTTAGGTACGCTATCACTACCACAATGTTTACATGTTGGCTCAGTTGTATAAGCTTCTGGTTCTTCACATTCTTCACAATAAGCTATATTACCTTCAGCATAACCTAGTTTGATGGTCATACCTCTTTTTAATTCCTCTGAATGCCTAGCTGTCCATATACCCGTCAATGCTTGTACAAGTGTAGTTTTACCATGATCCACATGACCGACAACTCCTATATTTACTTCGGGCTGCCTAGGCTCCCACACCATAGTGCTTACACCTAATCTTCCTGCTACGCTCTAAGTTATGGTTGCTATGTAGGTAAAATAATCTTGTCTTCAACACGTTAAGATTCAAAATAATTAATTATAGTTATGCTATTGTTTTTCTTCTGGATATATTATCGCTACGTTTATTTGAACCATTTTATCTCTCTTGACCGTACCATCAGATATAACGTTCCCACGTACCATTTTTCTACGGCGTTCACCTTTCTCGCGTGGATGAAAACCTGGAGGTCCAGATAGCAACACCTTCTTTTTCACAGGTCCCGGAACACCAGGATGCATAGGTATACCTGTTGCATCAGAACCGCCAGTTATCCTTAGTTTTACATAGTCCAGTCCTATAATAGAACCATCTACTTCATCACCTATCTTTAGACCTAGTAATTTTGATCCTACAGCTTCATCTAACACTATTTGCCATGCTTTTGCTCTGAATGCTTCTACCTCAACTTCTGTTTCGCCTATCTTATCTATCATGACATCTGTTAATGTTCTTGCTTCATTTTCTGGTATTGTTTCATCTGGTTGTACTAAGGCTGTTATGTTTACTTTTTCTCTATTCTTTTTATCCTTCCAGTACCTGAAAGTGATTATATAATGTTCAGCGTTTAATTTCTCTATAAGCTTAGGATTCACAAAGGCCAATGGTAAGATCTCTCTTTCCTTAATCTTTGTTGTAATAGTTTTAGAGAATCTTTCTATTAACTCACCATATAGATCATTATTTTTCTTCAACTCCTCTATTAGTTTTGATAAACTCATGCCTTTTGAACTCGCTAGATCTTGTAATATTTTCACAAGGATTTTAGAATAGATGCCTCCCTCTAAAGGAGGCTTTGGTCCAGGTGCAGTTGAACTTAAACCTTTTAATATTCTCTCTTTGACTTTATCCCTTCGTTGTTTATCGTTTAATCCCAATAGATCCGCTAACTCTGCACCTACTAGCTTAACGTTAACCACTGGTGATTGACCAGCTTTAGGATCAGATACTACTATCCATCTTTTCAGTTCTGTCAACTCTAATCCCCACCTTCCATCTATGCCTTACCTTACCTGGTGAAGGACTTTAGTAGCCAGGGGTATTTGTGTATCACGGTTTAAATTAGTTTTAGACCCATTAGTAGTTATAAGCTTAGATGATGGTATAGAATAGTCCAGGTGAAAGTACTATGTCAAAAACTACAGCGAAACTAAGACAACCAATAATAACTGTACTAGGACACGTAGATCATGGTAAAACCACACTACTTGATAAAATAAGGGGTACAACGGTAGCATTAAAAGAACCTGGAGCTATAACTCAGCATGTTGGTGCAAGTATTGTACCTGCTGATGTTATAGAAAAGATAGCTGAACCTTTAAAGAAGATTATACCATTTAAGCTTAAAATACCAGGTCTTCTATTCATAGACACACCGGGACATGAAATATTCTCTAATCTACGTAGGAGAGGTGGAAGCGTAGCCGACTTTGCTATAGTCGTTGTTGATGTCATAGAAGGATTCCAAAGACAAACTTATGAAAGTATCGAAATACTTAAAGCACGTAAGGTACCATTTCTAATAGCTGCTAATAAGATAGATAGAATACCTGGATGGAGACCTCAACCGGACCAACCATTCTTATTCTCAATTAGGAAACAAGATCCCCTAGTTGTTCAAGACCTAGATGACAGAATATATCGTATGGTAGGCGAACTCTATAAACTAGGATTCCAAGCCGATAGATTTGATCGCATAAGAGACTTCACAAGAACTGTAGCAATAGTTCCTGTTTCAGCCAAGACCGGAGAAGGTATACCAGAACTACTAGCTGTTCTAGCGGGCCTAATACAGCAATACATGGCTAAAAGACTACTCGTAACGAGTGGCCCTGCAAAAGGTGTAGTATTAGAAGTAAAGGAAGAACCAGGATTAGGTACTACTATGGATGTGATAATATATGATGGAATAATACGTAAAGGTGACATTATAGTTGTTGGCGGCCTAGAAAAACCTATCGTAACAAAGGTTAGGGCTTTACTCATGCCTAGACCATTACAAGAAATGAGGGCTCACGAAGGTAGATTTATCTCTGTTGAAGAAGTTGCCGCTGCTGCTGGTGTTAAAATAGTTGCACCAGGACTAGAAGATGTAGTAGGTGGTGCTCCATTACATGTCGTACCTAGTGAAGATCAAGTAAATGAATATTACAAGAAGGTTAAGGAAGAAGTGGAAACATTAAGGATAAAGACCGATACAAAAGGTGTCATTGTAAAAGCAGATACCCTTGGCACACTTGAAGCACTAGTATTAACATTAAAGTCCAAGAATATACCAGTAAGGATAGCTGATGTAGGACCTGTAAGCAAACGTGATGTAATAGAGGCGGCAATTACGCGTAGAGAAATTGAAGAGTACGGTGTAATACTGGCATTCAATGTAAAGGTTTTACCAGAGGCAAGAGAGGAGGCGAGAAAAAGTGGTGTTAGAATATTCGAAAACAACGTTGTGTATAGGTTATTAGAGGATTACGAGGAATGGGTTAGAAAACTAGTAGAAGAGAGAAGGATGCGAGAACTCAACTCTTTAGTTAGACCAGGAAAAATAAGGATAATTCCTGGCTACGTGTTCCGTCGTAGCGAACCTGCTATTGTAGGTGTAGAAGTTCTAGGAGGAATTATTAGGCCTGGGTATCCGTTAATGAGAGAAGATGGAAGGACTCTTGGTCAGATAATGCAAATACAAGATAAAGGTAAACCCGTACCAGAAGCAAGAGCCGGTATGGCTGTAGCAATATCCATTAGAGGAAATATAATGATAGGAAGACATGTCGATGAAGGAGATATAATGTATACGGATATACCTGATACTCATGCAAAGAAACTAATATCAAAGTTCCTAGATGATTTAAGCGATGACGAGAAATTGGTACTTAAAGAAATAATACGTATCAAGCGTAAACAGAATCCTACATACGGATTTGTACCTGGAGTAAAATTCTAGGACTAATGCTTAATTTAAATATGGGGTTACTCCAATATTTCTGATTTATCAAATACTATCTTTATCTCCCTTTCAGCCTTCTCCTTTGAGTCAGCAGCGTGGATAACATTAGCTGTTACATCTAACGCATAGTCTCCTCTAATAGTACCAGGCGGAGCCCTACGACCATCTGTTGGACCTATCATAATCCTTACTGTCTCAACAGCGTTATCGCCTTCTAGAATCATAGCAACTACGGGACCCGAAGTTATAAATTCTATTAGTTTATCGAAGAAATGCTTACCTTTATGTTCGGCATAGAATTCCTCAGCTTTCTCGCGTGTGAATTTAAACATTTTCAATGCCTTAATTTTGAAACCTTTATGTTCAAATCTACTTATTATTTCACCCACTAAACCCCTTGAAACACCATCAGGCTTTATCATTACAAATGTTCTCTCTTTCAAGTAATACACCCAATACAAAAAGTATTCCGTACTTCTTTATCTCATCTGAGCTCTATACTTCAATGTCCATTTCAGCTTTCTCGGGTCACGCCCCATTTTATAACTCTTAAAACATTTACTTGAGCAGAACCATAGTACGCTCCCATCATTTCTAACGTACATTATACCTGTACCAGGCTCTATTGTTTTGCCACAGAAACTACATACATGTGTCTTTGGCATTTCTCTTCCACACTCCACTATCTGGTCTTAAAGTAAGGTTTTTAGAGTTTACGGAATACATAAGGGTTTTTAAGGTGGAAGCCACTGGAGATGAGTTAGAGCTAACATAGAATATGGGGTTGAAGACAGCCATGAGTTCTAAAAAGAAGGAGTTCAATGGAGTTGAAGAAATAGGGTTCCCTGCCGAGGTAATACAAATTATAGGTAGAACAGGCGTAACAGGAGAGATTACACAAGTACGTGTTAGAGTACTAGAAGGAAGAGATAAGGGTAGAATACTTACAAGAAACGTTAAAGGACCGGTTAGGATAGGTGATATATTAATTCTTAGAGAAACAGAACGTGAAGCAAGGAAGTTAACTGGTAGAAGGTAAAACTAAAACTATCCAAAATAATTATTTATTGCCTCAAAATATTTACTCCATTAGAAAGAATATAGTAAAAAATATTGATTTCTTAACCTTTAATTTTACAGTAGCCTACTTACCTTCCGGTCTTAGCTCTAATATCATTTACTTGTTTAATTA
>JAGHDU010000104.1 GCA_021159785.1 Staphylothermus sp.
ATATTATATGGGAGGTAATGGAATAATGTTTTTTGATATTACGACTAAAACCTTGTTCTTTTTTGTTGTGGGATTGTATATCGCTTTTCTCCATGAATTATTTCATTACTTTTTTGCTATTGGTTTAGGCTATAAGGCTAAGCTTGATCTCAGAAAAGTCGTTTATTTTAAAACTGATATTGAAAATAGGATTCTTAATAATAAATTACATGTTATTATAGTATTCTTAGCCCCCCAGATTATCACGGTTTATTTTCTTATTAATTATATATATGAGAATAACCCGTTTTCTCTTCTATTTGGTCTAGGTAATATAATGGGTAGTTTATATGATTATTATTTTGTTCTGAAATTCCTTTTTAGATTTAGAAAATAGGCGAATCGCCTGTTTCCAGATTTTTGCTCTCGGCTATTCATGTAGGATCTTATATTATTATTTGTATATATGTAAGTATTAATACTGTTTTTTGTAAAGATTTTTATAGGTGTTAGAATCGTGGTTAGGGACAAGTCTAGTTTTAGTTTAAGCGATATGTATATTGTTTATGTAATGACTGGATTAGTTAATAGTTATCGGTTAAGTTCTAAGCTTGTGTATGCTAAAATGTTGGCGTCTTTCATTATTAAGAAAACAAGGAATACCGAGATAAAAAACGGTCTTGCAAAGGCTATAAAAGATATTGAGGAATTAGAGCCTGAAATTCTACATCTTGAACAAATACTTAGATATATACACCAAGAATATGAGGCTAATAATATTGTTGATACACCTAATATTCTCAAGGATTATTCCAGATTAGAAACCCAAGTGTTTAGCCTGATTACTAAGATATTGTTGTTTGCGGAAAAAATAGCTGGTGAATTACCTATTTCTATCATCAAGTTAAAATCCTGAGGTGATATTATGAAGACTTGGAAACTTGTAAAGAAAGTAGAAGAAACCAATAGGAATCTTGATGATTATTTCAAGATGACTGATTCAGATAAGAAGACTTTTACGATTAATGATATTGTTAAAAGTATTGTTAGAGCTTTTAAAGAAAATGATCACATTAGTATTTTGATTAGTGGTAAAAGAGGTGCGGGTAAAACCACGTTAATGACTCATATTTTGGCTAATATCTATAATGATAACGGTATTCCGAGTTTTAATAAAGCATTGGATTATACATTCTTTGATCCTGTAGAGGCGTTAAATTTCATTATTGATAGATTAAAGGAAAGAAAACCGATTATATGTATAGGTTTTGATGACGCTGGAACATGGATTAGCAAGTGGTTTATTAGTAAATCAAAAGCTTACTTCTTACAGTTTACTAATTTATTCAGAATGGTTTTAGGTGGTAGTATTTATACAGATCCCGGTTCTATTCATAAGTATATTAAGCAATTGGCTGATCTGAAAATCCATGTTAGAAAGCTTAATGATAAGGAATACAACGAGTTTATTAATACAATTAAAGAAGTAGATCCTGATTATGCGGATTATCTCATAACTAATAATATACGAATTAGTGAGGCTAAGGTTTATAGTATTAGTATTGACGTGTTGGATCGTGTATGGATTAGGAAAAAAAGCGTGATGTATTATCCCTTGGTCTTACCTCAATCGTTTAGAGACAAATATGAAGAAAAAAGAAGAGCTTATACGCTTGATCTAGCTATTAAGCTTGTTGAAATATTGTTGTTAGAAAACGAAATTGAGATTCTCGAAAAGAAGAAAGAGGCGTTAGGTAAGAAACTCGAGAAACTAAAGAAGTTAGAAGAAAGAGAATTGAGAAAACATAAATCTTTACTTAAAGTAATTAAAAAATAGGTAATGTAAAATGGCTAGAAGTAATGTGTATCTTGGTAAATCGGTTAAGGATGTTAATAAGAAAGGATTAGACTCTCTTAGTGAAGTTGAGGGTATAGCTAAGAATATTATCAAGGATTATCAACAAGAAAGAATTAGTTATAGAACGGCTATTAGTAGAATGAATCTATTAGAGCTTGTCGTTAGTAGAGATTCAGACTTTAAGGGAGCGAAAAAGAAGAAAGCTAGAAAGATTGTTGACAAGTATAGGGCTAAGCTTATGTCTATGAAGGAATAAGAAAATAATTTAAATATTTTTTAAACTAATTTAAATCTTGATACAAATATTAGGAGATGTATGCGACATGAATACTACACAAATAATTGAGGGCGTTATCGGATTATTCCTAGTATTTGTATTATTAGCGGCACTATATCCAATGATTGATACTAGTGCAAGTGATTTAAAACAGACATTTAGTTGTTCAACTAACACTTATGTCCAACAGTATCTTCCTAAGCTTGTCGATTATGTACCATTCTTATTTGTATTAATGCTATTGATTGGTATAGTACTTTACATAGTTAAAAAGAAAGAGTGAGCATAACCTAGAAACGGTTTAAACCCAAATTATTTTTTTAATAAAACCTATATCTCTTCTTTGCATATTATTATTATAGGTGAAACTATGAAACATAGTATCATAATGGTAGTATTAGCAATATTGTTGATAACTGGTGTATTTTGTTATGCTACACCAAGTTGGATAGTTGAGGAAAGAGAGGCGAAATACGACTTTTATAATATTCCTAGGAATCAAATAACGGATAAGTTTATCATGTGTTATACCGAATATCATAGTAATTATACTGATCCAGATACTGGTTTTGGTGTTTTTACGCCTGATAATCCTCAAGGTATTATAGTTTATTTTAGTGGTTTACCTAGTATGTATGTTAAGTATAAGCTAGAATATGAAGAAGATCCTTTACATTATATTAGTGTGTATGAGCCAATACACCTTTATCATTACTTTGAGGATTACTATACTAGTTTCTTGATGACTACATATTATTTGAGAAATGGTGAAAATTGGACTGTAATAGTAAAGCTTAGAACGTTTAACGTAAATATTAGTGATAACTCTTACGATCTCATTGATGAAGAAGTTATTAATTTTACCCAGATTAGCGATAAAGTTGATTTCTTCTTGTATCCAGAGTTTTATATTGCTATTAATGATGATAATACTACAAGCTTAGTATTTGGATTTAGGATTAATATAACAAGTAATCAAGAATCCCATATTATTAAAATAGCATATAAGAACTTTAAGCTTGTAAATGAAAGTGATGTTGAAATAACTAAGGCGTTAAGTGAGTTGGGTTCTTGGTATGGTTATGTTGGTGTAGGTGTTGCTAGATATATTCCAGAGCATAGTATTCTTGACTCGGTTCTGGCTAATACTAGTGTTGTTGATGTATTAAAAGCTAAGATGTATATATACAATTTCGCTTTCAAAGATGTTATCTATGATTCTAGTGTTGTAATTGATTATTTTGTTAATCATAAATTCGAAACGTATAATCAAGCTGAAGTTGTTAATATTTATAAAACTGAAACATATAATGAAGCTATACCGTTTATTCTTGCGTTTATTGTTAGTTTAGCGTTGGGTTATGGTATAAGAAATGCGTTGCATAATGATAATATTGCTTGTATTTCACCACTTGTATTAATGCTTATATTAGCTATTGTTTTTGGATTAGACTTTAGAATATTATTAACAATTGGTTTAGGATTGGTTATACAGGTG
>JAGHDU010000250.1 GCA_021159785.1 Staphylothermus sp.
AATACAGTAATGGGTGTTGATATTAACTTCGACAACATAACCTATACAATAGTTGACACTAATGAGAACCTGGTTTCCATGGGAACCATACCGTTTAATGGGTTGAAGAGAGCACTAGGACATAGAATCGTTGCTGAGAATATACAGAGGAAGTATCCTAGAGAGTGGAGATACGTTAAGGGGGTAAGAGAAGCAATTAGAAGGCATGGTAGGAGGGCTAGGAATATTCTCACAGACTCATGCCATTGCTCAAGGAGGATAGTAGAGATAGCCAAAGAATATAATGCCCTACTCGTCTTGGAGGATTTGAACAAGCTTAGAAATAGAGCTAATGGCTCTAGGAGGTTTAATAAGAAGCTATCACTATGGGCGTATAGAAGAATACAATCATACATCCACTACAAGGCAATACTAGAGGAGCTACCGATAGCCTATGTAGACCCGAGAAACACCTCAAAGATATCACCATTAGGTGGTAAATTAAAGTTCATTAACTATAGGTGAGTTAAGTTAGCTTGTGGGATAATCACTACAAGAGATGTTATAACGTCATGGAACCTAGCGCTAAGAGGTCTTAAGTCTTTAACCCGAGATGTGGGGCACCGTGGTTTAATGGATGCCCCGAAAGCCCCCAACCAGATGCAAGCCCAAGGAGGGATGAGGGGAAACCCGTGCCTAAATTAATTATAGGTAACTCAAGTACCGTAGGTACCTAGGTTAATGGGCACGGGCAACCACAACTACACTTAGCACCAGTAACCCCCACAACAGGTTTCCACAAATAAGCTTCTGGTTCAAGTTTTCCAGACCAAACAACTTTTTCTTCACCACTAAGTAAGTCTATGTATTTAGCGATAAAAACCGCTCTTTTACGCTCTGCTTCCGTAGATTTTATTACAGCAGATAAATTTCCACGTCCAATCTCTATTATGTCTTCGATCCTAGAAATGACATCGGGTATTTTATCTGCTCTTCTCCATATATAATCGATAGTCTTAACAATATATTCACGTGGTATTCCCAGCTTCTCGACTCTTTCTTTAAACACTTTTTTAACTATGGTAACTATCTCTAGTCTATCTACTGAGCTCTTTTTCACCATAACTATGCTCCCTTTAAAAAGGATCTGCTAAACATTCTAATAAATTGATTTTAAGAAACTATTATTTTGTATACACTATATATTATGTTAAAAGAATACACAATACTATATACATGGGAAGAATTATGACTATATCCTCCGTTGAATTAGATAAGCTTATAAAATTCGGAGAAGAAAACGGCGCTTCATATATCGATCTTAGACTACAAGAGAAGACATATGAATCGATAATTGTTGATAACGGAGTAGTGAGAGAATATAGTGTTGACATATCTAAAGGCGTAGGAATTAGAGTTATAGTTAACGATTATGAAGGATATGCTTCCACAAATGATCTTAGAATAGAGAAAATCAAAGAAGCAATTCTGGACGCCATAAAGTCGGCTAAGGCACTAGAGAACAAGGCTTACAAAATTGAACTATACAGTAGACCTGTCTACAAAGACAAAATAATTAGTCACTACGCAACAGATGCTTTAGAAGTAGATCCTTCTGAAAAAATAGATTTGCTAATGAATATGTATAAGTTAGCTAAAAGTATTGAAGGAATAATAAGTGTATCTCCTAGATACGGGTACGAAGTAGATCATAGAATATTTGTATCAAGCAATGGCGACTACATAGATGTAACAACAAGACTCATAGGCATAGGACTATATATTGTTGGCCAAACAGAAGGAGTCACTGAGAGACTATGGGATTCTAATTCACGTATCGCTGGCTGGGAATATTTAAAGAATCTAGATATTGAAAAGTTTACACTAGAAAACGCTAAATTAGTAGTAGAAGCAACTAGAGCCCCTGCAATAAAACCCGGTAAATACGTAGCTGTACTTGACAACGAGATAGTTGGATTAATGCTCCATGAAGCATTCGGTCATGCAACAGAAGGAGACATAGTTGAAGCAAAAGGTAGTGTATTAGAAGGCAAAATAGGTAAACAAGTTGCTAGTGAACTAGTAACAATTGTTGATGACGGAAGAATAGATGGTGGTTATTACCTCCCCTATGATGATGAGGGAACACCCAAGATCAAAGTAAAAACAGTTGAAAAAGGCATATTGAAAACTTTTCTACACAGTCTATCTACAGCTAAGAAACTGGGAGGTAAACCAACTGGTAACGCTAGATCAATGAGCTATAGTCATACATTACTTGTTAGACAAACAAATACCTATATGGAACCCGGTGATTGGAAAGTAGAAGAACTCTTCAGAGACACGAGAAAAGGAATATACATAAAGGGCAAAGGTGCTTTGGGTGGACAAGTAGACCCAGCCATGGGCACATTCACATTTACAGCTGGTCCAAGTTATCTCATAGAAAACGGCGAACCAACAAAACTCGTACGAGGAGTAATGTTATCAGGATTTATTCTCGAGACACTCAAAAACGTTGATGCAGTAGCTAATGACCTCATTGTTCATACAAACGTCTTTGGAGGATGCGGAAAAGGAGGACAAATAGTAAGAGTAGGTGATGGAGGTCCTCATATACGCGTAAAAGAAATAACTATTGGTTCCGGGAGGTGAATGGGATGAGAGAAATCATGTTGAATCTCTCCGAGAAAATATTCAAATCCCTAGATTCAAGAGGAGTGAGCGAAGCAGAATTCTATGGTGTATGGGGCAAGACAATTTCTATAACAGTATCTAATGACAAGTTTAAAACAATAAATGTTAAAGATGTAGGTGAATACGGACTTAGAATAGCTATCGATAAAAAAGTAGCAGGCATAGGATCAAGTGATCTAACAATTGACCCCGAAATAATAGCGGACAGAATAGTCAAGATCGCTAAGTCTTCTCCAAGTGACCCAGATTGGCCAGGATTCGCTCACAACTACAGTAGAGGAGTTATGGCTTCAATATACGACCATAAGCTAGCAAAAATGCAAATCGATGAATTATCCGAGATTCTGAGACAAGTGATGGAGTATTCAAAAGAGGGAGGTAAAAAAGAAGGAGCCGAAGAAACAATAATAACTAGAGGAGACATAACTGTATTCATTGGAGGATTATACGTAGCAAACAGTTATGGTGAAAACCTTTACGATGAACTCACCGCTGTGCATATTGATTATATGGTTAAGTCAAGAAAAGAAGGAGAAGAATCCTCGTATTACCTAGTATATGCATACCGTAATCTTGATGAAGAAATTCTGAGAAAAGACGCTTACAAAGCTGGTGAGTACTCTGTAAAGTTCATAAAGGCAAAACCGATAGAAAGCGGTGAATACACTCTAATACTAGATCCTTATATGAATGCCGAGTTCTTAACATCAACATTAATCCCAGCATTCTCTGCACTCAATATACAACAGAAAAGGAGTCCGCTAGTCAACAAGATAGGGGAGAAGATCCTATCAGAAGATATTACTATTAGAGATGATCCAGGCATTGATTGGGCCCTCGGAAGCAGAAGTTTTGATGACGAAGGAATCCCGACAAGAAATAAGGTCCTTGTAGATAAAGGAGTTCTAACAGAGATACTATACGACTACTATACAGCTTCTAAAGACAATCGTCCATCTACTGGTAATGGATTCAGAAGATCACCATCCTCGCCACCACAACCTTCACCAACGAACTTCGTATTACTATCCAATGGAAACACGATGTCGATAGAAGATATGATTAAGGAGACTAAGAAAGGAATACTTGTACACGGATTAATAGGTCATTGGATGTCTAACTATGTAAATGGAGCAACACAAGGAACAGTTACACATGGTTTCTACATAGAAAATGGTGAGATAAAGCATCCCGTGAAAGGAGTGGTTATTGGCGGCAACATATATGATTGGCTAGGAAAAGACTTAGTGGCTACAGGCAAGGAGCCCATTCAATTCGCAAACATATATACGCCAGAAATAATGATATCAAAAACAAGAATCGCAGGCAAATGATTTTTTACTAATTAAATCATTTAGTATGTCTAAGCTCAATTGTTGTAACTGGGTCAAGTATTTTTAATCCCTCTTGTGCTTCAACTATTAATTCTCCACCTTCGCCAACATCCACAACTCTTCCACTAACTTCACCAGAATATGTTTTTGCTACGATATTCTTGTTAAGTGTCTCTAGATATTTTAGGTAGGATTTCCTGATCTCGTCTTGGTCTTCTGCAAGTTTCCTCATTCTAGAGATCCAACCTATTAGTAACGATAAGAATCTATTTCTGGGAGTAAGTCTACCTAGGACTTTTTTGAGACTAGTTGTTGTCTCTAGTGGTGGGTCGTTATTAATGTTCAACCCTATTCCTATATAGAGTAGTATTTGGTCTTTGAAAGCCTCAGCTTCGAGTAATATACCTGCGATCTTTTTATCATGGATTATTATGTCATTGGGCCATTTTATACCGGCAGGTACATCATAGTTCTTTCTAAAAATTCTAACAAGTATTACGGGTAGTAGTATAGGAGCCAGACTAGCTGTTACAGAGTCTACCGGGATTTTGAATGTAACCCAAAGACCGCCTAAGCTACATATCCATTTCTTACCATGCCTACCTCTACCTAACAACATGTATTCTGCCACAATAACTGACCACGGTCCTCTTCCTCTAGCAACTTCTTGGGTAGATCCAACAACCATTCTGTGCTCTAGATTCCATCCCCACGGCTTTAATGTGGAAGGATTATCTGCTGGGTTCCAGTAAACAATACCCCTATCAACGTTTATCAAGAAGTTCTTCTGAAGCTCGTTTATAAGCATATTAACGTAATCGGGCTTAATACCTATGTCCCATGCAAGTTCTCTTACAACTTGACGGTTTTTGTCTCTAAGCTTTTCTAGAATCATTAATTTAAACAATGTATTTCTTCCTATCAATACAAATTCACCGCTGACGTATTCTACATATCTTTTGTTTCTCTATATATCTTATCTATTTCAAGGATATATGGGATATTCGGATAATATGTTCTTAGTAAATCATAGAGATTTATAATGGGTGCGTTATGATTTTCATCCCTTAGATCAACTACACCGCTGGCCCATAGCTGTGATAATAGTTTAAGCATTAAGTTTCTCTTTTCTTCCATTTCCATAGCTGCTTTATATTCATTAGGCATATATATTTTGGACCAATGGAAGTATTTATTCATATAGTAAGCTATTTTGTCTTGATCATCCTCGATAACGGGGCATTTAATACTTAAACCATATTCTGCAGTAGCAAATATTAGTTTATAATCTAAGCTAATAGTGTACTTAACATTTTTGGGCACATATGGATAGCTTCTACAAATCAATGGCTTATATATGAAGTTTATTAAACATTTATTACCTTTGGTAAGGAAGACGCATTTTCCATCAACTAGCTCCATGACATAGCTTAAAGCAATATTTAGTCTACGCTTAGCATCAAAGACTTTGTACCCAGGTCTACTCTTATAAGGCAGACCCAACTTATTTGCCAACATTCTGAGTATGAAGTCCTCATGTGGCAAAAGAGATACTGGTGATGCTTTACAGCAAATTCCACATAATGTACACTTGAACATTGTATAGCCCGTTGCCATGGTTCTTCCCATTATTGTCTTAAAGCTATGCCGTAACATAGTATCCAGGTAGTTTTTCTCTATAAAGCATCTTAACTCTATTAACTCCATCAATTTTCTCTACAATATTTACTACAGGTGGTGGAACAAGCTTCTTCCAATCATCACTTCCCTCAGCCATTAGTTTCCTAATAACAGTCCCTCTATAAATATGCCGATCAAAGCTAGGTGGTTCAATGATCTTAAATCCTTCCTCCATGAATAGCCTCTGTATTATTGGGTTCAATGTTACTACAGATCTAAATGGTGGGCTATAGAGTTTTACGAAGTGGACAGATGCTCTACTGACTTCGAGTGTAGGCAATGTAATTGTAATCAATCTCTCAAGCGGTAAACCAGCCCATTTAACCGTCTCTCTTATCATCTCAATTCTCTCGCCAGCAGTAAATGGATTCTCAGGAGTATGGCTTTGACTAGCCATACCGATAACTACTATTACTTCATCGC
Source organism: Staphylothermus sp. (assembly GCA_021159785.1). Lineage (GTDB taxonomy): Archaea > Thermoproteota > Thermoprotei_A > Sulfolobales > Desulfurococcaceae > JAGHDU01. The sequence continues at coordinate 6,114 of JAGHDU010000250.1, forward strand.
AATTCTCGAAACAATGCTTCAATACATGAAAATGACCATAGTGTAGTGGCTGGAACCTTGCTATAACTAGACATCGTTTGTCTTCGCTAATCATTGTTCTCATCCTCATGATTTTAATCACTCATTGAACTCGGGATAAGGTATGGTAATTGCTATTAATTTAATTATTCGTAAAAGATATCAGTGAATAAGCTATATTACTCTATGTTTTGGGTGAATATAGATGTTTTCAATTATAAGAATGAATGAACCACTATCATTGTTAATAGCCTCTTTAGTAATTGCTATTGTATTTGGATCTTCGGAGTTACTTTATGGCTCCTATACAAAGTTTTTACTTGTTTCTCTCATAGCAATTATAGCTGTTATCCCCCACGAACTAGCTCATAGATGGAGTGCTAGAAGACTCGGATGCTATAGTCGATATGTTTTATCACCAATGGGATTATTATTAACTCTTATAACAGCAATACCTTTTATACCGGTCAAAGTAATAATGCCAGGATTCACCCTAGTTATATCCCATTACCACGATCCATACGTTAATAAGAGAATAAACGGCGTAGTATCCCTAGCTGGACCAGTCACAAACCTTATATTCGCCAGTATATCATTATTCACATTAGCTCTACTATTAAGACATGGATTCATTAGTTTCTTACTTGTTTACTTCCTGTATAATAACACGATAATTAATTCATGGGTTGCACTATTCAATTTATTACCAGTTCCACCACTCGATGGTTCGAAAATCATTACTTGGAAACCATTATTATGGATAATAAGCTTCACACTATCAATTACCATGCTAGGCGCTTCCTTTTTCTTATTCTAAATCATGGATTTTACAAACACACAGTTTTTAACACCTCCTTTATTTTAAGGGTGACTAGAATTAGGAGTGGGAAAAAGAACATATTATCAAATGCCTTCTTTGCATTATTATTAATGACCATACTTGTATCTGTAGCAATCATACTACCAAGAATACTGCTAAACAATACAATTTCAGGAATAAGAACGTCCATAGGATTCATAACTATCAGGTATAGTTACAATAAATCGAATTTAGAAATAGAGATAACTAACCACTATTCAGCACCTATAACAGTGATTAATATAACAATAAAAAATAATACATATCTATTATCAGAAACAATA
>JAGHDU010000204.1 GCA_021159785.1 Staphylothermus sp.
ATACCTCTCCTTTAACATTAACTGATGGATCAGTTAGAAGATCTCCTGTTTTAGGTTCTTTAATCATAATCGCCTTTATCTGTCCAAATTCCGTAGGGGTATAAGTATCAGGTTCTGATTCCTCACTTGTATCTGGCACTGTTATAGGTGTTGAACTTTGAGGCATACTTAGATTACCAAACATCTGTACTACAAGTATCGTTTGAGAGCCTTCTAATACCCCTGTAACTACTGAAACCCCTATATCCTCATAGTTAGGACTTACAATATTTGCTTTATGTGTAGGACTTGACATCCAAGCCTCATGCACCCCCTCTGATGTCCTAAAACCTCTAGCTAAATTCTCTCCAGCATATACATAGTTATACCCAGCAGCTTTAATAAATTGCCATGGAGATTCCCCATTTGGTCCAAAGTGATCCCAATATTGCAGTTCAAACATATTATTAGCCTTCGCCAATGCAGCTGCTTCCAATTTACCATTATTAGAAAGTGTATTTAACCCATATGAAGATCTGGCTTGGTTGGTTAGAACAATAATATTGGAAGATGTAATACTACTTGCATATGCTTGAGGAATACCAATTAATCCTCCGAAAGAGTTTACAAGGATTAATATAACAGAATACATAGCGATAGCACCCTTTCCCAGAAGGTAGGGTCTATATTTATTTTCTTTACATGGTATGAAAAACTTTTTCACTCTTTCGCAGTAGTATCAAATATTCTATGTAAAGGATAAAATATTTCATAAGACTTTACCAGCCCCTGGAGAATAATGAAAGGACCCATTGAGGATCCTTTCACATTCTCTTACTTAAAGAGAAATACCGGCAGTCTACTACTTAACAGCAAGCTTGAGACCCTTTCCAGCTTTGAAAGCAGGAACCTTCGTAGCAGGAAGATTAATCTTCTCGAGAGTTTTAGGATTGATTCCAACTCTTGCTGCTCTATTTCTGACCTCAAATTTACCAAAGCCAGTTAAAAGAACAGTATCACCTGATCTAAGAGCAGATGTAATTGTATCGAGCATAGAATCTACTGCTGCTGCTGCTTGCTTTTTTGTCAAGCCTGCATCTGTAGCAATTTTATCAACTAAGTCTTTCTTTAACATATATATGTCGCCTCCTTTCTTAAAGAGATGTGGCGCTAGGAACGACTCATCTGCCGTATTTCCTGCAATTCCACTCATAAAATATTGCAACTATGCAATTAAGTCAATACATGTCTTTACTATAGGTATCTTGTACATCTCTTTTTTACTTTATAACAAAAGCTTCTTAAGACAGTGTTTCATACAAAATGTTTAATTACTTTATTAGAACAATCTTTTATAAATATCAACGTTTAAATATCTTGAACATCTAAAACAAGAACATTATAAAAAGAGATTATCCATTATATTCATAACACACTTCTACAAAAGCATCCTTTTTAGAGTCTATGTCCAATACCTTTTAAGTAAAGGTTTTTTGTTCTTTTCTTAATTCCTACTATCTAGAAGAAAAAACGATTTCTTACTTTTTAGGAAAGTTAATTAGGAAAGAAAATGATTAACATTCCAACAAAGAAGATGATTAAAACCTATAAAATCCTGAACTAGAAGATATTAGATTTTTACTTGAAAACCCTACAATTTTTACATTGCAGGGCCTAAAATCGACTATTTTGCTATCTCTATTGCCCTTGTCTCTCGAATGATCATAACTTCTACATTACCAGGATAGCTTTGTGTTTTCTCTATGTTTTCTGCTATCTTCTTTGCCATAACCTTACAATCATCGTCTGAAATCAATGTAGGTTTAACAATCACACGAAGCTCTCTTCCTGCTCTTATTGCAAATACCTCATCTATCTTCTCTCCACCTATCTCTTTTGCAGCATTCTCTATTCCTTCAATTCTCTGAATATATTGCTCATAACTATCCTTTCTTGCCCCAGGTCGAGCTCCAGATATAGCATCAGCGATATAGACAATAACTGCTTCTACTGATGTTGGTTCTATATCTAAGTGATGTGCTTCAATAGCATTGACTAACTTCTTATCCAAACCATATTTTCTAGCTATCTGTCCAGATATATGGTGATGAGGGCTATCTATTTTATGAGAAAGTACCTTTCCAACATCATGTAAAAGACATGCCTTTTTAACAAGATCAACATCCGCACCAACTTCTGCGGCAAGTACTTCTCCTAATCTAATAACTTCAATAGTATGAGACATTAGGGATTGACCATAGCTACTTCTATACTTCATTTTCCCAATTAGTTTAAGAAGTCCTATATCTATACCAGGCCAACCTGCTTCATCTGCTAATATTTGACCATTCTTTTTAATCTCTTGTGATATTGCGTTTTTAGCTTTTCTAATACACTCCTCTATTGAACCAGGATGAATCCTTCCATCTTTGATAAGAAGCTTCATTGCTACTCTTGCTATCTCTCTCCTTAAAGGATCAAAAGATGACAAAGCTATTGTATTAGGAGATTCATCGACGATAACATTAACTCCCGTAAGTTTTTCAAAAGCCCTAATATTTCTACCTTCTTTACCAATAATTCTACCTTTCACTTTTTCATCATCTACTTTCATAGAAGAAGTTGTTGTATCTCCTACATAGTCTGTCGCAACCCTTTGCATAGAATCAATAAGAATGTGCTTTCCCTTTTCATCTGATACTTCTTCTGCCTTAACCTCTGCTTGTCTAATCTTTTGAGCAGTATAATTCTTCATATCTTCTTCTATTTCCTTCATCAATCTCTCCTTGGCCTCTTCTCTCGTTAATCCTGAAATCTTTTCTAATTCTGTTTTTAATCTAACTCTTGTCTTCTCTATTCCTTCCTGCATTCTCTTAAGATTTTTTCTATTCTTTTCAAACTCCTCTCCCTTCTCTTCCAAATCTCTAGTTCTGTTATTTAATTTCTTTTCTCTCTGAATTAAGATCTCTTCGTGTCTTTCTACTTCTTTTCTCATTTGTTGAAATCTTTTCTCTGATCTTTTTCTAATCTCATCAACTTCTTTATCTGCTGCCTCCATTTTGTTACTAATTGTTTTGTTTGCAGCCCTTTCTATTATCTCTTCTGGAATATCCCTTATATTAACCCATTTTAATATTAGATGCGCGAATCCTATCCCTATACCAAAACCTATTACAGGAAGTATTATCCCTAACAATATGTTATTC
>JAGHDU010000019.1 GCA_021159785.1 Staphylothermus sp.
CCTTGGTAAAACCTATTTTGTAGAGGATAACTAAACCAATTATAACTGTTGAGTAATACATGAGCGTTCTCGAAACAACTACTATCTCTGGTGCTAGGGTAAGAGATAAGCCATATTCTATTACTCCTGCACCACCTGGAGATGGTAAGGCACCTAGTGCTAGTGAATAGAAATAAGCACTAATTGATGCTGTTATTGTATTAATAATTACATCAATATCTATTGCTTTTATAGCCAGAACGAATATTGCTAATGAATTGCCTACATGGTAAAGGAAGGTCAGAAGTACTATGATCATTCTGTTTATCGTGGAAGAATTATTTACAAGTACATTGAAAGAATTAGCAAATTCAAAATAACTATCCTTGATTACTTCAAGTCTTTTGCTTACAAATTTGTTTATCCAATTAATTATTTTCCCTAAGAATACATTAGTGTTTTCAGGTTCAATTATGTTCTTAACTAAGTGATACATAATGATCCAGAATAGAATGCTTCCTGCTGATACAATTATTACAATTAATGAGTAAGGAAGTGAGTAAAAACTTAGTATTAATGCGAGGATGTTAACAATCATTATGTCATAATATACTTCATAGATACTTAGAGCAAAGTATCTTGAAAATTTTCCTCCGCATTTCTTAGCTAGATAATAAGCTCTTGCAGGTTCTCCACCGATAGCGGAGGGTGTTACGTAAGCCATTAATCCTCCAAGTAATCTTGCATAGAAATAGTCCTTAATACTAGTATTCAAACATTTATCGGGATCCAAGATCCGGTGTATGTATTTAAGCCTGTAGGCGGAAATAAGCCATGCAATCAACAATATTAGAGAAGATAATATTAGCTTTGTTAAGCTAACTTCTTCTAATAACCTAAAGGAACCCGTTATTATAGAGTATCCGATAATGACTATAGTAACTAAAGATATTACTAATATCACCGATTTTCTTGAAACCTTGGTTGTTTTATAGTCCATATCCCATGTACCCTTACATATGCTCAACGTAATAGTTGTAAATTCTCCTTATAACCGAGTAAGGTATAGGTCCTTCTCTAATAAGTCTTATATCGTTATCAATCAGTTCCACAACCGTTGATCCAACACCTATTGGTGCTATACCCGAGTCTATATACAAATTAATTTCATCGCCTAACTGTCTTATTGCTTCATTTAGTTCCCTAGGTGGTGTTTGACCACTTAAATTGGCGCTCGTTCCAGTTATGAGACCTCCATTGAGCTGAGCAAGTTTTCGTGGCAAAGGTGCAGCTGGTACACGAAATCCTATAATGTTTCTTTCCCAACTAATTTTATCGGATAATACACTGTCTAGAGTTTTGAGGACAACTGTTATTGGTCCCGGCCAAATAGCGTTTAAGAATTTCTCTAAAACTACTTTGTTATATGTATCATCAATTAGTCCCAAAACAGCCATTGTACTTGACGCTAGTATGGGAATGGGTTTCTTTCCACGTTTTTTAGCCAAATATACTTTTTCTACGCATTCGTCCCTAAAGGGATCAGCAAATATACCATACAATGTATCTGTTACTCCAACAACTAAACCACATTCCTTTATAACTCTATAAGCTTCTTGAACAACATCAAAACTTGGCGCTATATAGCTAGCATTAATTATTCTAACCATGAGACTCCACCAAAAAACCAAATATATAAAAAGCGTTAATTCATTTTAATCTCATATGGATATATTCAAATAAAAACAATATCATAGAGCGTGAAGAGGGATGGGTTTTTAGCTACTCTGAAGAAAAGATTGAATCATTGAGAGTTGATAGAAGGCAATTAAGAGAAATCATAAAAGAGTTAAAGAAGTGGAAAGCACCAGCAACAGTATTATTAAGCCTCTATATACCTCCAGGTAGACCAGTAAGTGATGTTCTTAACATGCTTAGACAAGAACTATCAATTACAGATAACATTAAATTGAAAAGAACTAGATCGGCTGTCCAGAGGGCATTAACTGCCGCTATTGAGAGATTAAGCAAAGTCCCAAAAATACCTGACAATGGTTTAGTATTATTCTGTGGAGAAGACATGAATACTGGCGACTTTATATGCTTAATGTTCATACCGCCAGAGAAAGTGCCAGTGTATTATTATAGAACTGATAAATACTTCCATACAGAGTTCTTAGAAGAAATGGTTCTAGAAAGCAATCTAGTAGGATTAATCATTGTCGAGAGAGATGCAGCAACTCTAGGATTACTTAAAGGTAGTAGGCTTGAAGTACTCGAGGAAATAGAGGATTATATACCAGGGAAACACCACCGTGGAGGACAGAGTCAGCGAAGATTTGATAGAATAATTGAACAAATGGTTCATGACTTCTACAAGAGAGTGGGCGAACACGCCAGGGAGAGGTTTCTTCCACTGGTAGAGCAGGGTAAGCTTAAAGCAATTCTAATTGGAGGCCCAGCATACAGTAAGTACGACTTCTTAGAAGGAGATTATTTAGACTATAGGCTCAAGAAAATAGTGTTACCAAAACTAATAGATGTTGGTTACCAAGGAGAAGCTGGTTTAAGAGAAATGATAATGAAAGCTTCAGACATATTGAAGGAACAAGAATACGTTGATGCATTAAATGCCGTAGAAGAATTCAAACTACACCTAGCTAAAGACGATGGAATGATCGTGTATGGTGAAGAAGAGATCAAGAGGGCACTTGAAATGGGAGCTGTAAAAACACTAATTATACACGAGGATCTACCGAATGCTTATGAATGGGCAGAATACGCTAAGAAATTCGGTGCAAAACCAGTTTTCATAAGCGATAATATACCAGAGGGTGCATGGATAAAAAAGACATTTGGTGGATTAATAGGCATTCTAAGATACAGAATATATTAAATTTCTTCTAATAATAATTGTTTATTGTTTATAATAGTAGCAAACATGCAGAGATAAACATAACTCATTCATAAAAGTTCCTTATGTATAGGTAGGGATGAAAAATTGCCTATTAAGATGCCTAGACCAGTCAAGTATGAGCCTAGAACAGTTGTCGAGCTATTAATGGAGATGAATACTTACTCCAGACTAATGCTTGACCTAGCATATTACTCAGTAGTCGTTAAAGACACTAGCATAGCATATGAAGTTCAAAGAATAGAAGATAAACTCGATTCCGACTGGAGCTTACTAGTTATGCAGGCAAGTCTAGCTGTAAGATCTGCTAGAGATGCTGAAGAAATGGTGAGTGTTTTTAGAATGGCTAATGCACTAGATAAACTAAGTGACTCAGCAGCAGATATAGCAATGCTTGTAATAAGGGGACTTGGCATAAGCGATCCTGTTAGGGCAGCTCTATTAGAATCAGAGGAAGTAATAACAACCATAAAAGTACAGAACAAGGGACTGGAAGGTTTCAGTGTAGGCAGACTCTATGAGATCATGACAGGGTTCAACATATTAGCAATAAGAAGACAAAACCACTGGATCATAAATCCTGATGAAGACGAAGAAATAAAACTAGATGATACATTGATTGTAAGAGGTACTCTCGACTCACTCAACACTATTGCTAATGTGTTAGGAGATAAATTGGCGTTAGAAAAACCAGATGTAGAAGAAAGAGAATATAGAATAGCTAAGAAAATAGCTTATATGAAGAACCTTACAGACGTAATGATCGATCTAGCATTTCACGCTATAGTAAATAACGACAAAACAGCAGCAACGGAGGTATTGAATCTAGAGGAAATAGTGGATGACTACACGCACCAAACAGTGATTGAAATAATAGAAAAATTCCACGACAACACTTTGGAAGCTACAGGCCTCCTTAATTTCATCATAAGCATGGAGAACGTGGCTGATGCTGCTGCAGAACTAGTTGCTCCACTAGCGTCTGATTTACCAATACATCCTATAGTTAGAAAGGTAGAAGAAGAAGGAATAGAGAGAATAATCAAGATAAAAATACCGGAAAACTTCAGGGAAACAAAACTTTCCGAACTAGGTCTGGATGATATCGGCGCCATACCCATAGCTGTATATAGAGACAAGAAAATCATCCCATTACCAAGAGACGATACAATCATAAAGCCGGGAGACGTAATAGTAGCTAAAATATATAGCGGGATGGAAGATAACCTTTACGAAAAACTAGATAATTTAGGTTTACAGATAGAAGGTATAGAGATCGAGGAGGAAGAGGAAGAAGACTGAGAAATCCTTGCTAGTATATATTTACATTAATATATACTAAACATTAAATATCCTCCCCACACAAAATATATCTTGGAAACATAATCTATTCTGGAGATCTAAAATGAAACTACGCATGGATCCTATTCATAAAAGAGAATTAATTCGTCTCATAATAGACGCTGGTCTTGAAGAAGAATTTACTAATTGGTTAAAACAACAAGGATACACCTATTTCTTTGGAAAATTCGATAACATCCCCGGAGAGCTAATTGAGACATTTGTCAAGGAAAAGAGGCTCTTAGAAGATATTGATGAGGACAACGAGCTATTTAATGAATTACTCAGATCAGAAGAATTAGAACCCCCTGAAAAGAGAAACTACATACCTGCTAAAAGAAAATAATTAACTCTCATACCTCAATTAATCCTTCTCTCCTATTCTTTTATACATCAGTTCCGAGAACTTGTATGTGCTCGTCGCATAATCATATAAGCAACGTTTGATTTAACTCAAAAAATTCTACTTATACATAGATGTTGTTTAATTAGTAGTTATTGGAAGAAAGGTTGTGTTATGGCCGGGAGTGACCCGTCCCACGCTCATACTCCCCCGTTACTCGGGGGCGTTGCGCAGGCACCGGGGCACTCGGTTTATTATTGTGTTTTATTGGTTATTTAATGGTTTCCATATATTATTTGATCTCCGTTATAGGTGA
>JAGHDU010000189.1 GCA_021159785.1 Staphylothermus sp.
GGCATAATAATTTATCATGACAAAGTTGTAAGAGTAAAAGGCGGAATTGCTATAATAGAAAAAGCTTAAGCTTTAACAATGCCGTAGAACGAGATTTTAAAAACCCAGATTATTTTTATATTTTCAACACACATTACTAATGAGTATATTGGTTGAGTATATATGGTAAATATGGAGAAAATACATGGTTACTATAGACATTCATGTCCGAATTGCATAGGAGAAGATGATGATTTAAGATTATCCTATAAAGCCCCATGCAGAAAATGCTTACCAGCTGATAAATTCTTCAAACTTAAGGAAGATGTGAATAGAAAAGACTACCTGTATATTATAAAGGACTATCTTGATAACGTAGTAGAACCTAAGTATTTAAGAAGAATTTATCAATTCGAACGAGAATTAGTAAAGTTTGAAGAATTCTTCAGCAAAGCTACTGGAGGATATAAATTCTGGAGTGCCCAAAGAACATGGGCCAGAAGAATATTAAAACGTAAATCATTTAGCATAATAGCACCAACAGGTATGGGTAAAACAACCTTTGCCTTAATAACAGCTCTCTATCTACATATGAAGAACAGTAGAACTGTAAACAATAGAATTAACAGAAAGAAGATATACCTAGCTTTCCCTACTACACCATTACTTCTACAAGCACATAAGAAAATAATGCAGTTAGCAGAACGTTCGGGGCTAAATCTATGTAGTGAAGACAATAATGATACTAATTGCCTCAAAATAATAACGATCCATGGTAAAATTCCTAGAAAAAAGAGAGAGGAACTAATGAATGCTATAGAAGTGGGGGACTTCGACATTCTACTAACAACGAATATGTTTATGCATAAACACTATCAGCTCTTAATGAATAAAAAATACGAATTCATAGTTATGGATGATGTAGATGCTATCCTCAGGAGTGGGAAAGCAATTAAAATCTTATTTTATATTCTAGGACTACGTGATGAAGAAATAGATGCAGCCCTAGAATACTTAAGGCTTAGACAAAGACTCGCTCTCAAACTAAGTGATGAAGAACGCAAAGAAATTGAGAAAAAACTAAAAGAATTAGAAAAAACGATTACGAAAACACGGAATAAGATAAACACAATAGTAGTTGTATCAAGCGCAACTGGTAGACCAAGAGGAATTTACCCAAGACTATTTAGAGTGCTTCTAGGATTTGAAGCAGGATCTAGAGCCGAGGCAATACGAAATATTATTGATACATATACCTATCCCGAACCAGATACAGAGACTAAAATTGTTAAACTCGTTAAAAAATTAGGAGACGGCGGACTAATATTCGTCCCAATAGATAAAGGAATAGAATACGCAGAAAAAATCGCTCAACTCTTAAGAGAGAATAATATTGCTGCAGAAGCTTTTCACGCAAGAAAAGCTGTTGATTTATTAGAAAAATTCGCAAATGGAGAAATTGATATTCTAGTGGGCGTTGCAACATATTATGGTGTAATGGTTAGAGGAATCGACTTGCCTGATAGAGTGAAATATGCTATCTTCACGGGGATCCCAAGACACAAGTTTAGTTCAAGGCTAGAAAATCCATCCCCAACAGATGTTCTCAGAATACTATCAATATTAAGGGACGCTGTAGTAGGTGATGAAAGAAGAAATATAGAATTACTAATTGGTAGATTGTCAATAAGACTTCGAAGATTAAGTCAAGGGGCATTAATGAAACTCAAAGAAGATTTCCAAAAGAAATTAGCAGGGGAGCCAGTGGAAGAATACCCGTTGCTGACGCTATTACTTAATGCACTAGAACTAGCTAGAAAACTACTATCAAGGGAAGATGTCTTAGAAAACTTAAAGAAAAGAGGAGACATTGCACTCATTGTAGAAGATAATAAGTCCTATATATTGATCCCAGACACTGCTACCTATATTCAGGCAAGTGGAAGAACTTCTAGATTATATGCAGGAGGCATAACGAAGGGATTATCGATAATTATTGTCGATGATCAGAGACTTCTGAACGGATTAATAAAGAGAATGAGATGGTTATTTGAAGATTTCGATATAAAACCCCTTGAAGAAATCGATCTTGATAAAGTAATCAAAGAAATAAATGTGGAACGTAGACATGTTAGGAAAATACTGAGAGGAGAAATTGAAGTTGAAAAGACACTAGAGTTAACAAAATCAGCATTATTGATTGTAGAATCACCTAACAAAGCAAGAACAATAGCTAATTTCTTTGGAAAACCCTCCATTAGATTATTAGAAAATGGTATGCCTGTCTATGATGTCACAACAGGAGACTATGTATTATCCATAGTAGCGAGCATAGGACATGTATATGACCTAGTAGTAGACGATGGAATCTATAACTACGGCGTAAGACTAGAGAATGGAAGATTTGTTCCAGTATATACCGATATTAAAAGATGTAATGACTGTGGTTATCAATTCACAGTTGAAGATACAAAATGTCCAAAATGCGGATCCAGAAATATCTCGAGAAAACTTGACATAATTAATATATTGAGAGATCTTGCAAGTGAGGTTGATATAGTATTCATAGGCACGGACCCAGATACTGAAGGTGAAAAGATCGGTTGGGATCTTAAGGTATTATTAGAACCATATACTAGAACTATTAAAAGAATAGAGTTCCATGAAGTAACACGTAAAGCTATTCTTAATGCTATTAGAAATCCCAGAGACTTCAACCTTAATCTCGTGGAAGCACAAATAGTACGAAGAGTCGAAGATCGTTGGCTAGGATTTGCATTATCACAGAAAGTACAGAGATATTTCTGGCCAATGTATTGCTTCGAAGTCCTTCAACCTGCCTTGAATAGACTGATAAGGAGAAAGAAATACGTAGAAAAAATGCCGAATTGCTGCACTGAAAATAGAAACTTGAGTGCGGGGAGAGTACAAACACCAGTTCTAGGGTACATTATTCAAAGATTTGACGAACATAATGATGAAAGTAAATGGAAGTACTTACTAATGATATCAATAAATGAACACCGCCTCCGAGTGGATGTTGATAGACCTATAATAGAACGAATGGGTATCACAACTACAGAACAATCAATAGGTCAAAGAGTAGTCATCAAAGAAATAGAAAAATACGAAGACACTGTTAATCCACCACCACCATTCACAACTGATACACTTCTCGAAGAAGCCTCGATAAGATTGGGGTTATCAACAACCAGAACAATGGAAATAGCACAAGAACTATTCGAACTAGGTTTAATAACATACCACAGAACCGACAGTACACGTGTTAGTGAAGCTGGAATAAATATCGCGAGACAATACCTCGAAGAAAAATATGGAGAAAAAGCTAAGGAAGTATTTAAACCAAGAACATGGGGAGCAGGAGGCGCCCATGAAGCTATAAGACCGACGAGACCCATTGATGCCGATAGACTCGCTGAACTAGTTAGAGAAGGAGCAATTATTCTTGTCAGACCATTAACAAGACTACATTATGAAGTATATAGACTCATCTTTAACAGATTCATAGCCAGCCAAATGATCCCAGCCACTGTGGTGAAACAAAAAGTTGTTGTCAAAATAGGTGATTATGAAAAAGAAGTAGAGAGAGTAGTAAAGATCAAAGAGAAAGGGTTCCTAGAAATGTACGAGACAATCTATGAAGAACCAGAAATAAAAGACGGTGAATACCCTATAGTGAATGTAGATATACTTAAACCACCATTAGCACGTTACCATGATGTAATCAAATGGATGAAAACACAAGGAATTGGGAGACCAAGCACTTATGCTAAGATAATACAAACACTTATTGATAGAAGATACGTAGATGTAACAAAGAAAGTAAAAGCACTTATACCAACGAGACGAGGAATAATGGTGTATAAAAACTTCCTAACAAAATATTACAGAGACGTAGTAAGCGTAGAAGTTACTAGAAAGCTTGAAGAAAAAATGAAAGAAATAGAAGAAGGTAAAAGAAATTACCAAGACGTATTAAAGGAAATATTTAGGGAGTTACAAGAAAAAGTCATTGAGAACGCTGAAGTCAACAAAAAATTAGCGGAGCTGTGGAACGAGTATTGCGGTGGAATGAAGAAGTATTAATAAAAAGACCCTTTGAAAACCAAGCTAATAAACCATCTATTTATCTAGGTTTAATACACGCACATGTATATCTCGAAGATAAAAAAGGAAATCTAGATAACGCTAGAAGATTAGTATACTTGGCTAGTGAACAACATTTGGATACTATTATTTTTCCATACATGCAACCATATGGACCCATTATAGAAAGAGATCTAACAAAATATCATATTAGAAAAAAATATGGGTTATCATTCGCCTCTGGCTATCTCTATAACTTGAATATTATGGCTAAAAACTATGGAGTCAACGTCATAATTCCCGGTGTAGTAGAAAAGACTGGATCAAAACTATATATTTCAGCGATATACATACACGGCACAATAGGAGAAGAGCCAGAAAAATATAGAAAAATGATACTATATGAAGACGAAAGAAAAATTGGA
>JAGHDU010000128.1 GCA_021159785.1 Staphylothermus sp.
AATTATACTGGACTATAATAGTAAATTATAATGCTATGGTAGCCTCAGATAAAAATGATGTAGGAATGTCACGGGACTGAATAATGATGAACGGGCTATAGACTGACCCCCATACGGTGCTAGCGTTGAATTGGAAAGGTATATTAAAAGTAATCGGCTCGCTCGAGATTGTTGTCGGTTTATTAATGTTAAGTGTTCCTTTCATTGATATATTAACATTTAAACCAATTACTCTAAGTTTTCTTTTAACATCGATAATATTGCTTGGTATAGGATACTATTTACAAAGACTTGAGGCTCAAGAGATCGGGTTATTGGAGGGAATAATAACTACGAGTATAGCATGGCCTCTTATAACGTTGGAGGCATCTATTCCTCTAATGGTTAGTTTGAAAATAAGCTTTGTAGATGCATGGTTCGAGTCTATTTCCGGGTTTACTGGTACTGGTTTCACTGTTCTTACAGGAATCGATTATATGAAACCCTCGATAGTTACTTGGCGTAGTATTATGCAGTGGAGTGGCGAATTAGGTGTTGTTGTTTTTGCAATGGTTTTATTCCCATATTTTTATAGGCTAGGCGCATCAGCTTATGGAATAGAGCGTCCTATTAAGATAGACGCATCTTTTTACATGACAGCTAGAAGACTGATTAGAATATACTTAGTGCTTACAATTGCAGGGATCATAGCATACGTTTATTCAGGAATGAATTTTTACGAGGCATTTAACCACGTATTAACCACTATAGCCACTGGTGGTATGTCAACATATGATGCCGGCTATCAAGTGATCTTTGATCGGGCCCCCCTCACATATGTACCTGTCCTAATTTTCATGTTTTTAGGTGGAATGAACTTTGTTCTACTAGATAAACTGCTGAGGGGTGAACTAGGTAGTATATGGCGTAGTGAAGAGTTCAAAACATATTTATATAGTATGTCTTTATTGGTAGTGTTTACGATTTTATCATATATTTTTGTTGACAAAGCAGGCTATCTTTATAGCATCATAGCTGGGACTTTTAATCTCGTATCGGCTATGACTACTACTGGGTTCAGTATTGGTAGTATAAGTGAATTATCCACAACTACGAAATTAATACTCATAGCTTCAATGTATTTTGGGGGAATGGTTTTTTCAACAGCAGGTGGTATTAAAAGTTTTAGATTATTAATTATATGCAAGAAAATTAAACACTCTGCAGTAGCGACCCTTATAGGTGGTAAGGCAGAGAAAGCTATGCGTATCGATGGAAGTTTTATTGATGAAAGCGAAGTTTCACAGGCTTTGCTGTTTGCTCTTGTCCATATACTAGCAATATTCACTGGAGCAGTATTCATAACGGTATATGGTTACTCGTTTGTTGATGCGTTATTTGAAGCAACATCAGCAGCTGGGTGTGTTGGTTTAAGTGCGGGTGTTATTAGCTCAATATCACCATTAGGCGTAAAATTGACCATAATGGCTTTAATGCTTCTAGGTAGAATAGAATATATACAGTTATACTTAGTATTAGGATTTATAGCTGGAAGAAAAATAGTAAAAGTACTTAAATAAAACATATTACTGATGCTAGGTGTAAGTTTTGAAAATTCTAATAGTAGGAGGAGGAAAAGTAGCCGAAGAATTACTTAGGAAAATTGATTTAAAGAAACACCAAGTATATGTTGTTGAAAAAGATCCAGTGCGAAGGCAGTATATATCAAGTAACTTTGATGTATACGTTATAGGAAAAGACGCTACAGATGTCTCATTATACACTACTGACCTACAGATGGATCAGATAGACATGGTTATAGCATTAACTGGAAGCAATGAAGTCAATCTATTAGTGTTAGCAATCGCTAAGCTATATAATGTACCGCATAGAATAGGTAAGGTTACTGATCATAGAATAGCAGACCTACTATACGAGCTTGGGCTAGGAATACCTGTTTCTCAATCATCAGTTGTTGCATCTATAATAAATAACTACCTTGAATCTGTCACGAATATGTTATATTTGGGATCAATTGGGGAATATAATTTATTTTTAATCTCACTATCTGAAACCGATATTGCTGTAAGGTCTAAAATTAAAGAGCTAAATCTGCCAGAAGATATTAAGATATTATTAGTTTTCGATGGTCGTGATTACAAGTCTCCAATAGATGATCTAGAACTCAAACCAGGGTATCAGTTATTGGTTTTGTCTAAGGTTAGAGAAATAGAGAAGTACTTCAAGGGGTGATAATACATGAGTATGAATTATACTGACATTGCTACATCATTTTCTATTGAAAACTTACTTTATAGTTTGAGATCAGCTATCATTATAGTGTTACTCGTAATATTGATCAGATTCATAATAGGTAGATTACTTACTGTACTATTTGATAGAGGAATAATAACACTAGGTACAAGATCAACTATTATGAGGTTTGTAGATGTAGTTGCAGTACTTGTCGTTATTACTGCGTTCCTGCAATCATTAGTAGCTCCTCCAGTGGTTTTATACACATTAGCAATATTTACTCTGTTATCTAGTGTATTATTCTTCTATGAAATAAGAGAATTTATTGCATATATAAATCTCCAGCTAATTAGGCATATTAGAGGAAGAAACTATGAAATACTTTTACCAAATCACAATAAGCCGATATATGGAAGAATTGTTAGTGTTGAATTAATGAATACTATCATAGAAGATGTATATGGAAGGAGAATTTATGTTGCAAATAGTCTACTTGTAAATGCTATTATTAAAGAGTATGTTCCGGTGATTCAACTGCGGATAAAACTCAGTCATGCAGAAGGGGATCCGATCAGAGTTATAGAAGATGTAGCGGACTCTCTTAGGAAAGTTGACATAGGTGTATTCAGATTAGATGAGAAGAAATTAATAATTGATAAAATTGGAAGAGGAGAAGTGATAGCAAGAATAAATGCATACCCACTTGCGATTCCAATAAGGTTAACTGACTTGATAAAATTAGCAGATAGTTTGAGTAAAAGTTTGGCTAAATATAATCCTGTGATCGAATTTATGGAGCTAGGTTAATGGTTCCTGTAGATTACCTCTCAAGTCATAAAATGTTACTTCAGTTATCTTGACTTTGACTCGGTCTCCATAATGTAAATTTGAAGAGTTTCCTATTATAACCGGATTATAGTTCATGGTTCTACCGATCCATTTATTTGT
>JAGHDU010000218.1 GCA_021159785.1 Staphylothermus sp.
CCGTAATATTCTAGCTTTATTGCATGTTCTCTATTTCTGTATGTGGCTGTAAAGTCATTCTACAATACTTGGTACGAGGTAAACTATGAGAATTATTCAATACCTCAAGTAGTGACATGGGAGGATGCTATAGTCCTCTATGTTATATATGATTTTATTAAGTCATACGAACATAGCGGAGGAAATTGTGTGAAGAAGGAATGGCTTAAGAAGTACAAGAAATATCATGAAATCGAGAGCTCCGTAATATTCTAGCTTTATTGCATGTTCTCTATTTCTGTATCTCTTGATTTTACTTTCTGATACCTTCTCTGTTATCTACGTATCTCATTGATATAAATCTATGCCTACCTATAATATCTGTTAATGAGTCACAAATCACTACTAAGAAACTTATAGGTATTTAGCGTTCACATGACTGTGGTTTATTAATTCTATGGTCTCATTTCTACCCGCTTTAAATACTCACAGCTTTCCAGATTTAGTGGAGGTGATAGTATGCTGAGAAAACTTGAATACTCTCCCCTATCATCAATGGTAGACCTAGCGAATAGTGTACATGCCATTACTATAGGTAAAAGCGAGCTTGAAAAACTCTATAAGGCATGGACATTCGCTACAGCATGTAAGTGGTTTATCAATAGGTTAGGAGAATATAGTCTCTACGAAAAACTGGGAATAGCTTATCAGCTGGAGCAAAAACTGTACGTACCACCAGTAATGCCATTTCTCAGAGATGATTTCTACGAAGATTTCTGGGAAGCATTCATAATAATACAAGGTGCGGACAAAGTTGAAGCAGTACTGGACATGTCGCCCTACGCTAAAATAGTCCCCCATGAACGCGCACTTCCATACCTCCTTCACTATTCAACTGTAATAATAGCGGGTCAAGTGGCCAGCAAAGGTATAAACAACATAGATGAGGAATCCGTTGATGTTGCTGCGAACATGTTGATAACACAAATCTTTCAAATCATCAAAGGAGACATTAGGAGAAGGAATATTGATGTTTTTAAGGAAGTTGTAAAGTATAGAAAAAGGATAATTGAGGGTAGAGAAGCTATAAGTGAGGTTGAAGCTGAAACAGAAGCTAAGAAGTTACTAGACAGCTTTCCGGGAATAAACAGCATCGATCCACGAAATCCAAGAAGTTTCTCCTTGCATGCAATCTTAGAGATACCTGTGAAAATACTGCAACCGATAGCTAATGACAACGAATCATATACAGAGGAGAGTACTGTAGTATACGATGTTGTAGCACATGTAAGCCTCCACGAAAAGAACTTCAAAGTATTATCCCTAACACCATTCGATAAAAAGCTTAACAAATGGATAAAGAGAATGCAAGTAAATGTAAACAAAGAGATAGCGTTTTACGGAGACCCGGAAATGATAAACAGACATGTATGGGAATGGATTAGAAACAAACTGAACGAGATAGTGAAATATCTATACGCAGAAACAGAGACCGTAATTTTCAATTCAATATGAAGATATAAATAAAATCAAATACTTTTTTCTTTAAACCCTTTTAACAAGGAAGTTAATCTTAATTATTTTAGAGTCAGCTGTGCACCTTATATCATATTCGCGATTGGGCCCCGAATCCTATAATTGCTGGATTCATGTGAATTCTAAGGTTTCTGATTATAGGATTGAGGGGAATCACAAAAATTTTAGAAATTAGGGAGAGAAAAACAAATTTTTATCTACTTTGGGCTTAACAGCTTTCTTATAAGCAATTTCTTCTCAATGAAATAACCTATGCCACCAACTATTACTATAATCACAGGTAGATATGCCACAATATACCAGTACTTTTCAAGATCCTCACCAAAGCCTCCCATGGTATCAATGCTATTACTAGTAAGTAGATGAACTGAATCTATTCCTATTGTGAATATTCCATCGTATGAATCCACAATTATGTAGAATTCCCATACACCACTAGGCACATTAACATTCTTCTGAAACTCTCTCCATCCCGACCAATTCCCGAAGTATATTCTATCTATAAGAAAGTACTATGAGGTATTAGGATTATATATGAACACATCGACGTAGCAGTCGCTACAAGTACTATTACTGTAGATATCCGTTGTGAAAACAGCACTAATATTCTCCCCAGCAGTAATTATCTGATAGATGTCGAACCGCCCACCATAAACACTATCATTGCATTCTACGACGAGCACACCACTCCTACACTCAAACTCGCTATACCAAGTATAATTTACATGGAGAGTAACATTGATGTTCTATCCTGCAAGATCATTGCTGAAATCGCCATTAACCAGCAGGTCATTTGCATTCTGAGCTTCAACAGGAATTATGTATCCGTTGACCATCAGGATCGATAGAACCACTAAGATGCCTATAATATCTATTATAAGGTACTTACCCTTCATTTGCTTCCACCTCCTTCTTAGGGAGTAAACGTATGTTCTTGATCTTCACCATTGTAACGCTGACAACATCGTCGTTCTTTAGATCATTAGCTTCAGCAACTCTCTTAGGGACTAAGATGTAGAAGGAGCCACCTCTAATCCTAACTCTACCGATGAACTCTATTGCACCGCTTACCTCGAACTCTACATCCCCTATCCTAAACTTATAAACCTCCATATCTGACACCTCATCACAAAAAGACAGATTTGAGAAAAATATAAAATTCAGAAAAATACCAATGAGAGGATATAAAACAGAACTATAAAATAAAGACATTTCTAGTATGTACAAGTCTTCTCTTTATACCTGTAAGTATAAACAAAATGATTACACCAGAAGGTATTGACAAATCCTTATACCTATAGGTATTGATATCTGATGGAAGTTTTATCGCAGGATTTGGCAGAAATTTAAAAGGAGTATGCCGAGCTATCTTATAA
>JAGHDU010000028.1 GCA_021159785.1 Staphylothermus sp.
AGATCTGAAAATCAATATATAGGCGGCAAAGTAAAGTTAATAAACGCCACCAACATACACACAAATACCGAGAAGCCGCCGTAGTATAGCCCGGCCAAGTATGCGGGCCTCTCGAGCCCGTGTCCACGGGCCCTCAATGGCCGTGCGCGGGAAACCCGGGTTCAAATCCCGGCGGCGGCACTAACTTCTATTAAGAATTTCTATGGTTTCACTTTACATTGGGGTGTCTGAAACTCATGGGTGAAGCCGATAAGGAATTATCTGGTGAATTATCTGGTTCTGACTGGCGTAGCATGGTTAATGTTAGAGGGCTGTCAAATAATGCTAGGATTTTGATCCTTCAAGCGGTTAGGGAGAAGTTGGGATTTAACGAAGCGTGGAAAGCACTTGATATATCTAAATCTACTTTGTATAGATACCTAACTGGTATAACAAAAAGGATACCCGATGATGTTGTCAAAAAAGCATTGCAGTATCTGGAAGAGGATGAGTTCTATAGGATAGTATCTGAGCTGGATAGACTCAAGGCATGTGGGATTATTAGTGATGATGAAAAAGTTATTGATATATCTGCTGTTTCACGGTTATTAGCATTAGCTAGTAGAGATAAGCTTCTTAAGAATATGATACTTCGGTTTGTAATGGAGAACTTTAGCGAAGAATTGAACAAAATGAGGGATTTGTATTACTCTGGCATCAAGTTGGTGTGGAGTGATGACTTTGAGACTTTTTTGCGGGAGCGTAAAGAAGGTAGGAAAGTTACGACGGATGATATGATTAGAAAATACAGGTCGTGTTTCAAGAAATATCTTGAAGGTAAAACACTAAGCCGCGAACTAGTAGAACAAGTTGCTCGGCATGAGGATGGCTGGGTAAGGAACATATTTAGACATTATGTTAGGTACTTGAGATATAAGGGAGAAATAAGTGGTGATACACGTGATTGGATCTTGGAGTATGTTAAGGGGAGGGTTTTTAAAACAAGTGTACGGCCTTATCGGATTCCGTTAGAGGATATTAGGCGGGCTATGGAGTTTCTAGGGAAGAATCATACAACATATTATATAATATATAGGCTGATGCTTGAGTCGGGAACGAGGTTTTTTCATGCATTAGAGCTGTTGGCGAGTTGGAACCCCGAGGAGTTAGTTAAAATAGAGGGTATAAATGTTGAGACGAAGAGACTTGTATGTTTTGAGGATAAAGGGTTCTGCCGATACTATTTGGGTATTCATAGAGCTCAGAAGACGTGTGATTGGGTGTATTTTTCAACCGAACTACTTAAATTGATGGAGAGTATCGCGCCGATGGAAATAAATAGGACTCCTGTGACGAAATACGCAAAGAGGCATGGTCTTGTGAGACCTAGAATGATTAGGAAGGTTGCATGGAGGCTCATGACAAAGTCAATGGATGTGATCGCGGCACTTTTCATTCAGTCACGGTTTGGAGAGTTGAAGGTATCACCGGCTATGTCTGCGTATGCTGACTTACTGGGCATGGCGGACACGCAGTATCCTAAGTATCTAGCGTATCTAAAAGAGAAACACTTGCTGGGTATGTGAGGATGTGTGGAAGCGGATACGTTGTATTTATGGTGTTTCAGGTAGTTAGAGGAATACTGTGTAGTGGTTGAAAAGAAAGGTGGGAAAAAGAAGAATCTATCATACAGGATCGTTTCGCTATGAGCGAAGAATTTATAGTGAACAGCGATAATAGATCTTGTTGTGAAAGCTAATAGCACGACTCCTTTCTCCCGCCTAGCGGGGTGGAATAGGTGAAGCCCCGTCGGGATGAGAAAAATATGGGTGGAGTGGTGTGAGTTGGAGGAAAAGAGTAGTTCTTGAGTGGACTAATGACTTCGAGCAATTTCTTCGTTCAATAAAGAGGGGGAGAAAGGTAGGAACCGAGGAAACGTTGAGGCGCTATAGGAATTTGTTTAAGAAATATCTTGAAGGAAAGGAGCTTACCGAAGAACTTGTCAACTATGTGGCAAAGCATCGTAATGATTGGCTTAGAATAGTGTTTCGTCACTATGCTAGATACTTGTATTATAGGAGAAAGATTCCCTCGAACTTATATGAATTGATAATAAGTACTGTACTTGGCAGGGTATCTAGACTAGGTATAAGGTATTATGATATAAAGGACGAAGATGTTGTGAGAACACTTGAGTTTCTGAAGAAGAATAACGAACTATACTATGGTGTATACAGGGTTCTACTAGAGAGCGGGGCAAGGATTAAACATGTATTGGAAATGATTAGGAACTGGAACCCCGACGAAGAAGTAGCAACGTATGGATACTCTGGTAAGTGCTTGGTGTGTTTCGAAGAAAAAGGCTTCTGCCGATACTATATGGGATTACGCGGAACTACTATGCCGTGTGAATGGATATACTTCTCAACAGATACACTAAAGATCATAAGTAAGTATGCACCTAAAAGAATATACTACAACAATATAGCTAGGTACGCGAGAAGACACGAACTATTAAGACCTAGTATTATGCGTAAGGTAAGTTGGAGAATAATGATCGAGACAATAGATAGACTAGCGGCGTTGTTTATTCAGTCACGATTCGGAGAAATAAGTCTCGAGGAGAAATCACTAAATCTTGTTGAGCTAGCTGATAGAGAGTACCCGAAGTACTTAAAAGTGTTGAATGAGAGGTTTTTTGAGAAGATTAAAGACTAAACTACTTTTTCCTTATATTCTGGTGCTGGTGTATTAGGAGCTTCTGGTACTGTATGATTCTTGTATGATTATGCATTCTTGTGGTAGTCTTCTGTGATGTCTAGTTGAGTTAGTGTATTTGTAATGGTGTTCTATTGGAGTGTTGGGCGAAAACACTGTTGTTGTGAGAGCATAGTTTTTGTGTAGAATGGGGGTGCTGAGTGTATGGTTGAGCGGGTAGTGTTTGTGGATCGTATTAGGGTGTGGCTTCAGGTGGATAAAGGGTATCGCTACCGCAGAGTCTTGATAGTTGTGCCTAGGGAGCTGCATGACTTGCTGGATATGAATAAGAGGTACAAGGTTGTGCTGGAGCCCCTAGAGGATAGTTAGCGACTGTGAAATGGAGGTGTTGGATGTATTGGAGGTGCTGACTAGGAAGCTGGTGCTGAAGAAATGTAGTGGGATGTCGAGCAAGGTCAAGAACAGCATAATAGTCGATTATATCTCGCTACTCATAGGTGTATTGTCGGATGATGATTTGGAGAAGCTGGCTAGCAATGATGTGGATAAAGTCGTTGCTGGTATGGCTAGGAAGGAGCTAGCTAGGAGGAGGGGGCGGGGGTGATGCAGAGGTGTTTGGGTTTGACCTCGCACAGGTGATCAGCAACGCTATAGGATCGGTTGTTATGACGATGGCTAGTGTTTTAACGGTTGCTATGGCAGGTGTTGTTGCTTTACTGTTGAAGCTGTTGGCGATAGTGTTTAGCTTCGTATTCTACATGGCATATACGTTCCTAACGGCTAGTATAGTGATGGACTTTGGACGGCTTCTGGGAAGCTCATCGTTCCCCTCCCCCGAGATGATTAAGCCCCTGGATGGTGCTGATTATTGGCACATAATAGTTGTGATGAGTGATAACGATGCATTCAGGACAATAGGTGGTGGTAACGCGGTAGTAGTGTATCTACCTAGTTTGTTCTTGTTGGCGCGGGGATTATTCAGTGTATTAATGTTGTTGATTGTTGTTGTCATGGCTATGAGGATAATGTATGAGTACATCAAGGTGGAGCCCCGCGACCTCTATCAAGACTTAGAGCTTCTGAGCAGGAAGGCTATAGAGGTAGTGTTTGGGCTAGTGGTTATAATGGTGCTTATTCCCGGTATATTGGGGCTTGTGAGCATACTGCCCCTCAAGATAGGCGATTATACGTGGAAAGCAGTAGGTGTAATGGAGGATGGTAGAACAGTAGTTGATTATAGTGTGAACGCAGTAGCCGACCTCTACTTGAGCGGTATAGATGACCTACTAGGAGCAATGGGGAGGATGCTTACTGGTGGTGGAGGAATAGATATTGGGACGGCGGTTAGCTATGCAATACTCTTCCCGCTGTTCACAGTAGGTGTATTCTTCATTATTGGCGCGACACTAGTAGGGGTATTAATAGCGCCTATATCCCTGATGGTTAAGAGGATAGTGTTGTCGTTCTTCACACTAGTAATGTACCCGGTGTTCTTACTGGTAACGTATGCTGGTGAGATGCTGGAACTAGCTGGTAGGGGTATAGGGAGCTTTGGAGGAGGAATACTGGATAATATAGCATCGGAGTTTGGGAGAGCACTGAGTTCTTTCTCAGAGCTCATGACTATGTATATTAAGCACATGATAGGAACAGCTCTAGGCATACCGGTGTATTTGTTCTCTCTATGGCTTGTCGGAGAGATAGCAATAGCGTTTCAGGACGAGGGATTCTTCACATCACTCGTACATGGGGGAGCACAAACCGTGTCTAGGCAAGCAATGCTTGTGAGCATATACTCTGGAGTATCTGTGGGTGTCCCTGTTACGGTTGGTAATGTGGCCGAGATAGAGCCTAGTACAGCAGAACTGTTTGGTAAGGCGTTGGCGAAGTTTATGGTTGCTTTCAGCATGTTCGCAGTAGTAGGGTTGCTGTTTACTAAGCTGGAGCAGATAGATCAGCCTGAGAGCATACTGGAGCTTGGAAGACTACAGCATGCTGTGACCGAAGGACTACAGGCAGGGCTGTCATTTTCGCTTGCAGGTGTTTCACTTCCCCTCGCTGGTGCTGGCGTTGTTGCTGGGAAAGCATTGACTGTTATGGGTACTAGGCTCGGCTTAGCTGGTGCAGGTGCTGGATTGGTCAAGATAGGATCGAAGCTCGCACTAACAATGGGTGGATTACCCATTGCATTAGTTAGAGGTGCTTCACCGACTATAAGCATAACTAGTGGTATCGAGAAGCTTCCCGGTACATTTGGCAAAGATGCATCTGCAAGAGAAGTTGTTGGAAAAGAGAGTGCAGAGAAGCCTGGGCAGGGATCCTATATTGACAGGTTGATGGAGAGTGGTGGAGTGGTTAGCGGAGCTATTGTGAGACGGATGGGCTGGATCGGTGCAGGAGATGTAGTGGGTAGTAGGAAGGAGAGGAGAGTAGTTGGAGCTGTTGTGAGAACGAGCGGGTTACTAGGAGCACTTACTGGCTCAGTACTGCTGGCAAGCATAGGTACTGGTTTGGCACAATTTGCTAAATTCATTGCTGGAGAAGCTGCTGGTGCTAGAGTGAAGAGTGTATTCAACAAGTACACGGACAAGGTATTGGTGAAAGGTGTGTCGAGTGGTCTGGGCATAGCTAGTGAGAAGCTAAGAGCTGTGGATATATTGGGGGACAAGATACACCCGAACGGAGCGTTGATTAGAAAACTCGATCTATCCTCAACAAGTGCTCCTAGAGTAATTAGTGATGTATCAATAATTAGTAGAAGCAATAATGTTATCAAGTCACTATACGGTGTACACAGAGACTTATTGGATAAGATGCAACAACTAGATATACCGTTTTCTGGGGTTATGAGAAGGAATCCGTATGGATACTCGTCTAGGCTTAAGACTGAGCTAGTTGAAGCAGGTATTATGGATAAGAACTTAGCTGGATTTATGGATGGGTACCTAGATTCTGTTGAGAACTTATCTAATAGTCTGTTCCTAGACCCCTATGTATCTATGAGGACTCTGGATTCGAGACAATGTGTTAAGAGTACAGGTATTGATGCGAGAGAGGTGTTGCGAGAATATATATCAACAAGGAATACTGTAAAAGCATTGACTAACACGTATTTGAAGAAGCTAGTCCGCGATACTCACTCATATTCTCAATAATACAATGATGGAGTTTTTATCGTAGCTCATCCTAGTCAGTGTATTGGCTTCTATACTGGTGTGTAACTGGTAGGGTTTGGGGTTACGGGGACTAGTGAGGGAGACGTAGGAAGTAGTTGTGAGAAGGAGCGTGCTATAAAAAATAATTGTGCGCAACAACGAGTAGACACGGTGGTTAGCACGGTTTGCACAGGTGTGTGCTGTATGAGTGGTTTTGAGAAGAAGGGTTGGGCGAAGAAGTGTGAGAACAAGCTCTACGAGGGCTTATTCGGTAGCCGTGGCGATAAATATATTGGTTTTAGAGTATCGGAAGAACTATACAAGGTACTGGCTAGTTATGCTCGGTGGAAAGGTGTATCTCTCAGCAACTTAGTTAGAGCAATTATTCTCGACAGCCCCTTGTTTAAGAAGATTGTTGATGAGTATTGCAACTACTATACGAGGCGGATTATAATGGATCAGAAGCTCGTGGAGGCTATTAAGAAAGCACCTGTAGTAGTCTATGGTGGACGCGGAATATACTTAGATGACATAATCAAGGCTGTGACTAAACACGGTGTAGAGAAAACAATTACTGCATTAAAACAAGCAATGGAGAAACAAAAAGAGCCCCCCGTTAAGACAACGAGTAGGGAAGAAGTGAAGGTCAGAACTAGAATTGTACGCATCAAGGACAAAAACGGTAAAGTCAAAATCGTATTAATTCATCCGAGAGACGAGGAAAAATAGAACAGTATACTAAAAGCAACCGGTGGGATTTGAACCCTATACAAACTGAATGAACAAAAACTAGCACATTTTAATCATTATTGACAACAAAATACATAGATGAGGTCATTTTAAACAGTACAATGAATTTTTAACAGTTTCTAGTCTGGCATTAAAATTATGTTTTCTTAATAACAAAATTATTAATTTGGAGAGAATGAAGGATGGGGGGAAGGAAAGGGGATTTATGAATGTGTATGGATCGACCGGGTTATAAGTTTTGCATAGATGACATACTGGAAAACCCCGATAATAGTAATTTAGCAAGTAATTATGTGCCTGTTGTGATGTGGTACCTCGTTAATGTATCGAAGGGTGCATGTAATGTTAGTGATCTTACCCGGTTATTGTGGTTGTTCGAGCAGGGGAGGTTGAAGAATAGTACGGCTCGTAAATATGCGTGGTACACTATTCAGGAGCTTGAGAAACGGGGCATAGTTAGGGTTGTTAGGCGTGGTAGTTATGCACTAGTGTTGTCAAATGATAATGCGGATCTGAATTGTATTAGGGAATATTTCTCAACAGACTCGATGAATAATGCGTTTCAGGGTAAACTAATTAGCGCGGCTGAGACGTTTAAGAAGACACTATTAAAGGAGTTAGGGGTTGCTTATGGTAAAAGAAAGAAAAATGATATCACACCCACATATGTTGTTGCGTTAGTTAAAGGTCTAAAAAAGTATGCTGAAGAGAAGAATAAACGTGCATATAGAACCGTTGTTACGTTTAATCGTGCTGTTATTGGTATACCTAGACTGCAGGGGGTGTGGACCAGGGAGTTTAGTATCCGTGGTAAATTACACCTGCATGGTGTATTTGTTTATGACGTAGTGGATAAAGGAACAGCTGAAAAATATTTGAGGGAACAGATTGTAAAATGGCTAGATAAGAAACTGAAAAAAGTACCTGTTCCTGAAGTAAAGGAATTTATTAGGAGAGAATATTTAGCAGGGCTATATATTGACACCAGAACTTTAAAGGGTAGTGGCAAAAGGTGGGCGTCATATATGGTTAAGGCTGTATCGCGCAAAACATCGCGCAAAAATAGAATGAGTAGTGATGAACGATTGCTTAATTTAGCGGTGTTGTGGATTAAGCGAATTAAGTGGTGTAGTATTAGAGTTAATAGTGAGATAGCTAAAGCTTATGCTGAGATCGATATTAATGAGCTCTCGTAGGACATTAGAGAGACTATAGATAGATAGGTGCGTCTGAATAGACTGATTAGGCACGTAATATTGGTGATCTTGAACGGATACAGGATGCGGCATACTACAGGTCATTTTCGAAAGAAGTTTCAACGAGAGAGCTTTCTCCTTATTATATAGATTAATTGATTAATAGTATGAGTGTATGGTGTATGATGTTTATGAAGAATAAGAAGAAAGTGAGAGATAGAGGAAGTAGTGGTAGTAGTGGTTAGTGGTGAAAGGGGGATAGGGTAGTGTAGGAATGTAGATGGTAGGTTTGGTTGTGAGTATTGTTGGGTTGTAATGTGTATTTGTGCGAGAAAGATGTGTCTATAACTGACTCGGGCTCGGGAGAGGCGGGGTCGGGGTGTGTGGATGAGAGGGAATAGGGATAATATTGGATGATGGATTTGATGGGGCGGAGTTTGGTTAGGGGCTTGGTTGTTTGGTGTTGGTTTCTTTGTTTGGTTTTTGTTGTGTGGTTTTAAAGTATTTATTTTGGCGTGGTGTATTTTGTTTGTGGTGGGAGTATGGGTCGCTTGTCTAGGCTCATGTATGTATTTGTTCTCATAGTTTTGCTTGTATTGCCTAGTATTACACTTGCTGGTGGGTCTGTTGTTTTTGATGGTAGAGCTGTTGAGAATCCGAGAGTTATAGTACATATATATAGCAACAAGACACTGCATGTCGTGGTTGTTGGTGGTGTTAATGAGTCGGTTATGCAGAGTGAATGGGTGTATGTTTATGGTAATGGGACGGTTCGTGTAGTGTATAGGGATTTGTGGTTTGGCGAGAATCTTGGTGTTCGTGGGTATGTGAGGAGGGGTGTTTTTGGTGATGGGAAGTTTGTTGAGGATGTTGATATGTCTATGTTGACTGATACCGAGAAGGTGGTTGCGAATACTACTGTTGATATAGTGTTTGATGAGAGTAAGGGTAAGATCGTTGTTTCGGGGCAGGGTGTTGCTAGGTATTATGATCTGGCTACTGGTGAGTTGAAGAAGGAGGAGAAGTTGGAGGACTCGTATGAGTTGGATAAGTTTGTTCAGTGGGATGATGTGGTTAATAAGGTGTTTGTGGATACGCTTAGGGGTGTTGGTGGTCTCCGTGTTGATAGCTATGTTTTGAAGTATAGGGTTAATGATACTTCGGAGTCGCATTGTGAGGAGTACGTGATTGTTGGTGATCCTGTGGAGTATTTTGAATTGTATGCTAAGGTGTATGGTAATAGGAGTACGTTGGGTGGGTTTGTGGATAGGTTTATGGATAAGATGGTTGTTCCTAACGTATTAGGCTATAAGTGGGGTTTCGACGAGGTTAGGATTATGCTTCCTATGATTAAGTGGTATGATGGTGTTTTGGGTGATGTTGCTGGGTTTTTTATGGATAATTATAACTTGTCGAGTGATACTCCTGTGGTGATTGTTGCTGGTGAGGGTGTGTCTGTGTCGGCTACTGAGACGACTCTTGGTGAGCTGGGCGAGGTAAAAGTAGTATTCGAGACAACAACTACAACTACTACGGTGGAGACTACAAGTGCTATGGAGCAAACTACTACGACTGAACAAGCTGGAGAGACAACTACTGGTCAGGAGGGAGTAGGGACTGCTACGGCTACATCGCAGGGTGTTTCTGGGTCTGGACAAGCGGGTGGAGAAGCGAATATGTTGTTGTATGGTGTAGTTGGTGTAGTAGTTGTATTGGTTATTGTTGTGCTCGTGCTTGTGATGAGGAAGAAGTAAGAGTGCTTGGCTGGACATACATGGATTTTTCTTTTTACCTGTTCTCCGGTGTATTTTGTTTTTATGAGGGATCCTTGGTAAGCTGTTTGTGTGGTAATGGGTTGTGAGAAATTTTACGTATGGATGCAGTATTTTTGATATGTGATGTTCTTTTGAGTATGTATTGATATTAGTAGATATGTGTAGTGTTTTTGTTGGGGATGGTGTTTGCCTAGTCATGTGGTTCATAGGTTGCTTGCTTCGAAGTATCTGGGTGTTTCTGGAGACGTGGTTACTGAAGTGGATAGGCTGATTGATCTTGGCACTATACATGATATTGGTAGGCGTAAGCCTAGGCGTTTACCCGCTTATCTGGATATTGTCGAGTCTGGTGCTGATTTGAAGAATAGGTATTATGCTAGGTTAAGGAGGGTTAAGAAGGAATTAGTTGAGATTTGTAGAAGTGATGAGAAAGTCAAGGCTTTCTATTATCATCACGGACTGGATATTTTGTCTTATCGACTTGCCTCTGCGCTTATGCTGGGTTTAGTGCCTGAAAAGATATGTAGCAATCTCGTCAAGGGCACATTATACGACCTTGTGGGTGTAGAGAATAATTTGGCGAAATGAAGTGCTTTGTGTTTTGGTTATTTGAATGAATTTAAGGAAGAATTGAGGAATGCATTATACTTGTCTTGTGTTGATAAGGTTTTAGTTAATTGGGTGAATGATAACGTAGTTCCGAAGTATAAGCAGTATAAGTCTCTCGACCATCTCAAGGAGAGGTTGCGTGAAGTAATACCTTATATTGAGGAGAGTGATGCTAGGTATAGGGTTGGGTATGTTTTGGGCTCTATATCGTTTTTAAACAAGATGAGTAAGATGGGGCATCCTGGGCGTATAAAAAGCGTGTATGAAATTGGTGGAAAGGAGTATGTCTTTCCTAGTGATGAAGTAATTGATAAAGAGAGTATTGAGAGAGAGCTAAGGTCTCAACGTGGTTTATCGTCTTATGGATATGGTAGGCTTATGAGGACTATAGTTGTCTTGGCTTCGCTGTATTCGGATATTTATCATTTACCCTTTATAGACCCGGTGCCTTTGGAGGTAGCTTTCAGAGAGCTATTGTCTGTGAGAAAGAAGCGGTACACGATGGCTCGTAATGTGCTAAGATGTTATGAAGATACAAGCCATTCAAGTAGATATTCAAGTGTACGGGAATGTGCATTGCGTGAGATGGATCGCGTGTTAAGGGATTATGTTGGAATTATTGGAGAACATAGAATCAAGGATATGGAGAAGAGGTTTATAGAAGCACTATAAGAGCTGATGGATTCATTAGAGGACTTGGTGTAACCGTTGTGAGCAAAAATGCCGGTTGGTTTGGTGTATTAGTAGGTGAGATTGTTTTAGCAGGGTTGAGAATATAGTGTACGAAAGAATGTATTTGCGTATGATGTGTAAATTTTAGTCATGTTTTTGCATACGGTGGATTTGTTGGTGATAAGTGTTAAATGATGCGTGTTCTAATATTTTTATTGAACGGATTTGCAGGTGTTGTTGAGTGGTTACTTGTCCTCGTTGTGGTAGGGAAGTTCCTGAAGATGCTAAATACTGTCCTTACTGTGGGGCCCTCATTGAGACTCCTAGAGAGAGTTTTGAGCAAAATACCTCTAAAGAGGACATTGAGCGTATTCGCGAAAAGACAGCAGAATATAGACTTTACACATATATTTCTATAGCTGTGGCAGCTGTTAGTGCTTTTATTGCAGGAGTTGTTGCATACATATATAATGCAACTCATGATATCTTTTTAACGCCGGTGTTATTTCTGGTTATTATCATATTCATTTATTCCGCTATAATGGCTTATTACTATGATATGAAGCAAAGGGAACCGATGGAATAACTGAGATGAGAATCATAAATTGTCTTTTACTGGGACGATAATGTCGGAGACTAGAGGGACTTATAAGACGGCGGGAGTAACTGTAGCTCGATATATGAAAATGAGCTAGTTCTTGGGCGATTGGTGTTTACGGTAATGTGATGTGAAGATGGATTATTGTTTATTTTATTCGGTATATTTCATTTTATCAAAAGATTTTTTAATTCATTAACTCTCTCAGCTTATGTTCTTGATAATGCTCGTGGAGAATTTATTTAAATTAAGTAGTATAAGAATAGGTTATATAGGTTGGGTTGTATGCCGTCTCATAAGCTTCATTCTAAGTGGGCTTCTCTATATGGTGTTCCCGTGGATATTGCTTCAAGGATTAACAGGATAATTGATTTCGAGTATGGAGACCATGATCTTGGTGAAGTAAAGCAGAGACATCTCGTAGCGGACAATATTAAAATCCCATTGGGAAAAGATATCACGGTTCATGAGCTGAAGAATATCTTAATGCTCGAGTTCCCTGATGAACAAGAATATAAATTAGCGGTTAAAGCTGCTTTACTGCATCATTTCCTAGATAAAATAGAGAGATGCTTGAAGGAAGTTGGGACTTTTGCTGTTGAATACCCTGAAAAAATAATTGATTATGCAGAGGAGAAAATGCGACAACACCACCTCCATATTCTATCACGGGAAGAATATGAGAAAGTATATTCTTTTCTCAAAGAACACTCAAGAGATGTAATTCATGATGTTCTGGAAGATATGAAAAGTAAGGGATTAAGAAGCATCGATTACAGAGGCCCGACAGTATTGGAAGATTTGCTGAAGGATTATATAGAAAGACATGGTTATGAAAAACTCATTCTAATACCCTCACATATACATGGTGAAAGACCCTTACCGTTAATGTCTGCGGCTAGAAAGATCTTTCACGAACTAAAGAAAGGTAATCGTGTCACAATAAAATTCGTTACAGAAATAAAACAAATATTCTCAAGAAAATACATGACTACAACAAAATCATACAATTTCAAAAGCTTGGAGGAACTGATTGAGTTTCTTACAAGTCAATAAAAACAACCCTAATGAGACTAAAGTTTAACATATACTTCATATAGGAT
>JAGHDU010000148.1 GCA_021159785.1 Staphylothermus sp.
ATCTAGATCTTGTCTAGGTCTATGTATAGAGCTATTTCTCGTACAGCAACCATTGTAATATTAGTCGTGATCATCATCGCTATTATAGCTGGAATATACATATACCTGAGTCAACCAACAAAACCCTCAAAGATCACAATTGGGTTATTCATCAGTAACCTTGGAAACCCATACTTCGTAGCACTACGTGAGGGAGCAGAGGCAGCAGTTCAAGAACTAAAAGACAAAGGCATCGATATCGAGATGAAAGTATATGATGCTAAAGACGACCCCAACCAACAAATCACCCAGATCGAGACAGCTATTGGTGAAGGCATAAGCGCTATTGTCGTCAACCCTGTCCACGTAGAAGCAATTCAACCAGCACTACGTAAAGCAAAAGAGGCAGATATACCAGTCATTACAACAGATAGAGACGTAGCTGACAAATCACTAAGATTAGTATTCATAGGCACCAACAACGTCAAGGGCGCAGAAGAAGCAGCTAAAGCACTAATAAAGGCTCTCGAAGAAAGCGGTAAACCAACACCTTGGAAAGTAGTTATACTAAACGGTATTCCAGGAACAACAGCAGCTGAGGACCGTAAGAAAGGGTTCCACAACATACTAGACCAATACGTTTCCGAAGGCAAAGTAGAAATCGTCGCTGAAGAAGTCGCTAACTTCAGAAGAGATGAAGGATTATCAAAAATGGAGTCCATACTCGCAGCACACCCAGATGTAGATGCAGTGATTGCAGCAAATGACGAAATGGCACTAGGAGCTATCCAAGCAATTGAAGGAGCTGGACTAAAACCAGGTGAAGACGTGATTGTTGTTGGTTATGACGCAATACCAGATGCAGTACAAGCAATTAAAGAAGGCAAAATGCACGCAACAATCGCTCAATCACCATTCCTACAAGGATACTGGGGAGTCTACGCAGCATACTATGCTGTAGCTAAAGACTGGAAACCATCAACAGACTGGATAGAAACACCAGTAGTGGTAGTAACCAAAGAGAACGTTGAAACATTCGAATCACAAGTAAAAACACCACAACCCTTACCAGGAGCTCCCACAACATAATGAGAACAGAGTTTTTTAATCAACAAATATCATTTTTCCCCATTACTTCATAACAGAAGTATTTATGCTTCTTATAAATCCACATTTTATCGTAGTCAATAACCTTGAAGTCATTAAGGTAATAGCAACTGAGGAATCCACTTTTGCTAGTAATGATGGGAAAAAATAAAATTGAATTTATGTTTTAGTGGTTGGTTTTGTGAGTCTCTGTATGAAGAACCCTATGATTAGACCTATTATTAACGCGATTAAAGCATAACTAATCGTGGTACCAGTATCGATTATTTCCATTGTCGTTGTCTCTAATTCTGTTGTTGTTTCGAGTTTTGTAGTGGTCTCGGTTATTGTTTGTGGAACCGTTGTAGTGACAGTTGATGTCTGTGTTTCTGTCTCCGTTACTGTGGTAGTCTCTGTTTCGGTCTCAGTTATTGTTTCCTCCACCGTTTCTGTAACTGTGTTAGTGGTCGTGGACATGACAGTTGTTGTTACAGTCTCTGTAACTGTTTCTGTTTCTGTGATTGTCTCGATTAATGGCTTTACTATAGGTAGTGCATTACCTGTAGCATTTAGTGGTGGCTCTATTCCGAGTATGTACGCAATTGTTGGTGCTATACTTGTTGAGTGTATATAACCTAATTCATCGTGGATTATGTTTGCTCCTATTGCACCAAATATTGCTAGTAGGTCTGGATAATATGGTAGATCAGAGTGAGCACCTATCGAGGTCTTGAGCGGTATAGCGTTCTCGAAGACAATACCTAATTTTGATCTTGATGCCGCATATCCGGGTCTCATACTGAATATTACATCACCTGCACGGTCACCATATAATCCGAGCACTTTTGCTTCTTCCTTACTCATTATTAATCCAAACACAGGCTCACCAGTCTCAGGGTCTTTTACATTGGATAGTGCGGCCATGATCTGTTTCACTACGCTATCATATTCCTCAGGAGGAACTACACCCTCTTCTTCTCGTCCTTGTAGATTGACAAATATCTGGTTGTATCCTACATAGTAAGCCTTAGTTTCATTCCATAGTATGTTGCCTTCTTCATCTACTTTTATTAAACCAGCTTCTAGGAGTATAGAGTTAATTTGGACATACTTCTTTATAGGCCATTGTCCATGGTCTGACACTACCATTACAACCGTATTACTTAGATCAACATTGTCTAGAATTGCTTGTATGATCTCGTCTGCCCATTTATGTGCCTCTACTATATAGTTCCAGTACTTATCCGCTTTCTCTGGGTCATAGTAAGGCATACTGGGGTCTACGAGTCCTAGGAACTCGTGGTAGACATTATCAATTATGGGTGTATATGTCATTAATAGATCCCAGTCTGTATGTTTGAGCAGGTAGAGTGTGAATTCTTTGAAGAACTCGTTCGTATAGTGGACTGTCTCCATATAAGTATCAGTATCATACCATCCGTGGACAAGACCATAATAATCACCATCAGTGATCATACCTGTTTTAACCACAACGTTGTTCCATACCTCCCATGCAACCTTTTCATTATTAAACCAGTTAGTGTTGAAGGGTCTCATAAGGCTCCTATATAGTCTGAAGTTGGTTAGACTAAGGTTTATTGCTTTAAACAAAGGTGCAACAACATAGGTGTTTCCATAATACGTTATCGTAGTATTTACTGGCTTACTCCACTCACCCTCTGAGAGAATTGCTACAGCTTTACCTAGGTCTTTCACGTGTGGTACAATAGCAAGTTTATCGGGATAGTTATCGCCATTCTGGTCAGCTAAGTAGAGGTACCAGACATCGTCGCCCATATTTATAGTGGATTCATAAGCTGATACAACACTGCCTACAACATCGGTATTAGTCCAATCAGTTGCTTCAACAAACTCTATCACAGATGCTGCACTCACACTACTATTAGTTGTATAGAGTGTTGAATACGATATTGGCCACAAGAAGCTATCATATGGGTTGAACAATAGTGACCTATTTACTTTGTCAGCCCAAGCAGATGGTGTGGCTTGTGGGAAAGACGCTACAACAGCAGTTAAGCCCTGTCTTTCGAGTGTTACCCATAAAGGCTCAGCTAGTAAGTATGCACCATTAAAGCCTGAAACTGTCCTATAGATCTTTGTTCCAGGTAGATGGATGCCATTCCCTGTAATACCTGTAACACCGGGTTCAGCACCAGTAGATATAACTGCGTGTGACACAGCAGTTGCTGATGGGAAGCTAACAACCATTCCCCTTGCATAGACGCCTTCATCCATAATTCTCTTGAACCCCGGCAACACCCCCTCGCTTGCAAGCTTATATGTATAGTCTGCACGTGCAGCATCAATACTCAATATTACTACTTTCTCAGCATACTTGGGGAATTTAGCGATAGATGTACTAGCATTCATTAAGTGTATAGGAGTAGATAGTAGAACTACTAATAGAACAAACAATCCAAGAACTTTATATGTAGACACGATACTCACCTAAGATAACCTCGAAGATTATTGAATAAAAACATTATTCTAAGACCTGATCAGCGCATTTTATGTATAACAAATATAAAGTCTGAGGAGATGTTTCATGTACTATTAGTATCAATACTTATTTTCTTCAGAGGAATTATAGCTGACAACATAAGGAAAGCACTCAACATAAAGGTTATCCATGGATTAACGGACATTAAATAACCTCCTATTTGTGGAGCAGGTATAGATGTTACATTTCTTGCTGAATCTGCCAAAACTCGTAACCTACCAACTTTTTCCACACCATACATGACCGTGATCAATGTATTATAGGCAGGGATCCAAAAAGCCACACTAAACCCAATGAGTAACGCTGATAAATAAATATATGGATAAGATAGATTAATTGAAAGCAAACCAGCTACACCTATTAACTCATATATTATGAGAGCTTTCGTTGGCTTAATCACATCAGTAATGCTCCCAGCTAAATATGAAGACACTAACATTGATAATCCAATAAGGGTATTGAAATCACCTATCACAGCATCATCGAATAACCTATATTCTTTAAAGTAAGCATTCAGTAAGGGATACCATAATCTCCAAGAAAATCTATCAATAACAGCAAATAATAGAACTGGGAAAACACTTCTATCAAATGAAAACATCGCCTTATAACTGCTGACCAAATCCAATTTATTGAGTGGAGTACGAGTAAGTGTATTTCCATAACGCAATAAACAAACATAAACAATAATACTACCAACTAAGCTGAAGAAACCCATCCAAAGCATCAAACTACCATAACCCAATACTTCTGTCAACCTACCTAAAATAAAGGGTGTAATTGTTCTAGATGAATTAAATAATAACGCGAATACACCATAGATCCTTCCCATCAATACAGGGGGGATAATTAATCCGATGATCTTATTCCTTGATGGAGACCAAAGATACAAACTGAGTAAGTTCAACGCATATGATAGTATCAGGAAAGGAAAACTAGGATACAATACTGGTACAATCAATGATAACGCCATAGAAATACCAGATAAAAACAACATCTCGGAAGACCAACCATGATCAACCAAGTAGCCAACAATAGGAAGTATGAGAACTATTGAAGCTGCGGCAAGTGTCATAATTAATCCAAGATCCTTTGTCGAGTAACCTATACTGATCAAGTATAATGAGTATAGAAACATATAACTAGCTCTTCCAGCACCACGAATAAGCGTATAAACGTATAGGATGAACAACGTTGTCTTCTTATCACTATCCAATAGCTTGATATTGTTCATCATCTCTGGCAAACACCGCGTAAGCGTTACTTCTAGCGACTATATCATTCGATAATGTTTCAATCAAGTAATTTTTTCATGATGCCTTAATTGTTTTAATAATGATTAAATTATTGATATTATTAACCATTAGGTGAGCGATATGAAGTGCATAACAACAACTGCTCCCGGTTTAGTGAGTAAGGGTGTGAAGAAAGTAATTCAATGCTTCATCCGAGAAACATATAATGATATTGATCACTTGTTCCTACGAGATATAATTAAAAAATACATGAACAATATCTTTGAAGTAGATTTCGTCAAATGCAGTATAGAATTCATGGATAATGAACCAATAGACGATGATTTCATCATCTATAGATATCATTTAACGTGTTTAGATAAAGACGAATATGTAGGTATAAGGATCGTTACAAAGAAGAATGAGCTATCAATGATTGCATTCACTATTGGAAATGAATACGAGAAATTAATTAAGCCTAACCTAATGGAGAGCAAAGAAGATATACTGTATAATAAACAAGAGGCAACGAATCTATTGGATAAAGAAAAGAATGCTCCACCGGGTCAGAGATTTATTCCAAGTTTTATCATTTATCGAATACTTGGACAACCAGATGTAAGAATTGATGAATGGGTTTTGAGAATCACTGGGAACGTAGAGAGAGAACTCACTTATACGTATGAAGACTTGCTCAAAATGGATAGTATAACTGTGAAAGAAGATTTTCACTGCGTAACTGGTTGGAGTGTAAGAAGCGTCGAATGGAGCGGGGTTCCTCTACGAAAATTTGTGGATGAAGCCAAGGTGAAACCTAGTGTAAAATGGGTTTATGTTGTATCACTAGATGGATACACTACTATTATTCCCTATGAGGACCTTGTATCCGAAAAATCAATCCTAGCTCTAAAAATGAATGGTAAACCCTTATCATTAGAACAAGGTTTCCCTGCAAGGATTATTATTCCCCACCTTTATGGCTGGAAGAGCGCTAAATGGGTAAAAGAAATAGTGTTCATGGATAACTACGTTGATGGATACTGGGAAGCACTGGGCTATCATTGGAGGGGTAATGTTTTTCTAAACGAGAGATTCAAGGAAATAATTTAACAATTAACCAAAAACTCATCTAACTAATACCTATAAATCACAACCTATTA
The DNA here is from genome assembly GCA_021159785.1 of Staphylothermus sp. Taxonomy (GTDB): domain Archaea; phylum Thermoproteota; class Thermoprotei_A; order Sulfolobales; family Desulfurococcaceae; genus JAGHDU01. The sequence continues at coordinate 5,982 of JAGHDU010000148.1, forward strand.
GAAAATTAGGGGAATAAATTACGAGTTAATGATGAAGTCTATACCATTATGAAAACAAATGCATCAAAGGTATTTCATTTATTATAGTTATATGCAACAAAAACCCTAGTGATGTTAATATATTGTATCCTTTGGTTTTTCTCGCTTTTCTCCTTGTATGTTTCTCTTCTTCATGCTTCTTGGGTTCCTCTCTAAGCCTCCTTTTTTGATGCTTTAAAGGATAAAGTTTATCGAACAAGCAGTCATTATATCTAATTTTCCTTATTCAACAAAACTTGTCCATTTCAGCCATTATGTCCTTAAAGAAAATTGCTAGATGAAGTTTAACAATGTGTAGAGGTTTATGAATCACTGGATTCTCTAGATTATTTAAAACTATTCTGTAATCGAAAGGGATTTACCTATATTCTAAAACGAAGTGTATAAGCTTTTTTCATAAATGATATTAGATGAATAAATAGTTGGGAATGGAATGCTCTTGCTGGTCATATATGTTCGATAACTTTTGGGGTTTATATGAGATAGATCATTCTTAACCATTTGATCTAGTTCTTGCCCCAGAAAACGAACAAGAATTAAACCCAGTTCTTCCTGATCCATCGAACAGTCTAGAACAGTGTCTTGGTGAAGTTACTAACCACTATATGATCCTATATAAGAATTAATTCGTTATAATATCTTAGCATATTCATATAGATAAGCTATTGATTCTGAAGAAGTTTTCCGATCTTTAACTTGAATTCTAAGGGATTGTCCATAAAGAGATCGTATAGTTCATTTTCTAATTCTTCTAACCCTAACCATGATAGAACAGGTCTAAGCAGAATATTCTTGACTACAAAGCCAGCTGAATGAATATCGCCATATCTTGTCATAAGAATTTCCCTTAGCATATCTGGTTTTTCAAAAAATAGTTCAATACAATTTTTTCCTGACTTAATTTCACACATCAGCTCGATTAACTCGTAAAGTCCTGGCGCTATCTTATCGGCGTATCCTTTAATGAAATTCGCTATACTATTTATCTTTTTTTCTCGTAACCTATTTTCGTAGTTACTGTTGTTGAAATAGTTTGGACCGATATGTATAGTTCTATTACATTTGTTCCTATTCTCATTAGAGGTATTGTTCATTACTACTCACCCCTAGCTCATTACTTTGAGTAGTATCCTATCCCGTATTTCGCGGGTCTCCTCTCGAATAAGGTTTAGTAATTCTATGTCAGAATCATGTTTCACTGTAGAGATCGGTCTACTAGTGATTACACGTTTCTTGCTCCTTCCTTTAAGTCTATATCTATAGATAATGCTATCTTCAGCTTCTTCTTCGTATCCGCATCTAGTACACGATAAGTAGTATTGATGACACCTTTTTACAGGTATCATTAAACCGTTACACTTAGGACAAAACCTCATATTACTTCCCCATAGCCCTTATTCTCCTCAGGGCGTTGACTGCAACGATGAGTATGTGTGACCCAATAAACGTTATAAGAATGCCCAGCACTAAACCAGCTAAGCGGAGACTATAGTCCAAATCTGTCATCAATGTATTGCATACATATGTGAGCATTATACCTCCTATTGTGGCGAACAAGCCAAATATGATAAATAGTATTATCAAAATCCTTGGATTGTTCAACCCAAAGTCCCCGAATGGGAGCAATTAAGCACGGATCATATGGTTGAAATATGGAAAAAAGATTTGGATTATAGATAAACTATTATTGGAGGCTTTAGCCTAGATCGGTTACTCCACTACTAATACCTGGTGGCATAGTTCTCTCTACTGTTAGTGCCGCACCGGTTGGTGGCTTGATCTCGACTTTCATTACTGCGTAGCTAGTAGGCTTATTTGCTTCGTCTCCGAAGATTATCATTAATAGTGCTTTCTCACCTAGATCCAGGTTGGTGTCCTCAGAGCTATAGTCTATCCATATCATGGCAGCAATTACATACTTCTCGTCAGTCGCTACCTTATCGCCATGGTATAGGTTTATTTCCTTGTATATCTCTGTAACATTTATGCTACTGCCTATCTTACCATCGACGCCTGATACACCCGCATTTTCAAGGTCTATTTCGCCATCACTATCGTATAGTTTCAGCCTATACTGTTTATCTGAATCATCGAAGTATACATATCCATAGTACTCGTAGATATCAGCGAATGACTCGGAGTTCGACATCCAGTATATTATCGCGGTTCTGTTCGGGTCTAGATCTACTGATCCTCTACCTGGACTGACTTTTAGTGGTATTATTGTGAAGTTGACATCTCCTCCCTTAACGCTGTACGCCAGCACGCTGCCATCTACTTCTAGAGCACTACTAGCTTCTTCTAGACCGCCACTCATAACTTGCTGGCTTCTCTGTGTTGTGTAGAATCCCATGTTTAGTGTTACGAATGCTAGTGCTGCTGCAACAATGACGAATGCTATTAATACTATTGCTGCTTCAATACCAACAATACCCTTCAAACCCTTCCTCCTCATCCAACACCACCTCTGTGGTTTTCTGTAGCGTTACTGTTATGTCAGTACTACTCTTTCATTACTGAGCTGAGCTGGTATCATCCTCTCAACTGTTAGCGGTGCACCAGTGGAAGGCTTGATCTCAACATTTATGATGGAGTAGGCTGGTAATTTATAGTTTAATACATCGGACTGATTAAGATGTATTACGAGTACCCATTTCTCGTTGACTTCAACCAGGTTATCATTGTCACCGACGTATTCTACGAATACAAATGGTGCATTATCACTATTGACTCGTGTATTTAGTAGTTCATTGAATACATCGGTCTGTGTCGGATTCTCTACTATCTGAGCGTCTGAATCACTAACGTTGAGGTATACAGTCATATTACTAGTAGTTATAGTAATAACTACCTTTGTTAGATCTACGGGATTTCTCCCGCTACTCAGCTTGAGGGGTATGGCTATACCCCATACTTTACTCTTTGAAGTGTCTACCGCTCCTATTACGCTACCATCTACTTCTAATGCACTGGTAGCTTCTTCTAATCCTGTCTTCATTGTTTCTTTACTCTTTTGTGTTGTGTAGAATCCCATGTTTAGTGTTACGAATGCTAGTGCTGCTGCAACAATGACGAATGCTATTAATACTATTGCTGCTTCAATACCAACAATACCCTTCAAACCCTTCCTCCTCATCCCCACACCACCTACCCGGGTTTATTCATTTTCTGGGATTAATTTCTGGGTTTGATGTGATTAAAGCATGGCTAACTTGGTCGATTAACAATCGATAATGGGTTTCTGCATGTATTTTCTTCAATGGTATTGATGTTTAGTCGTCATGGAGGCTCTGATGTACTCGGTTGCTCGTAGTTTTTGAGTTATCTTATAACTCTATAAATGCAAAATTTTATAGAAGGGGCCAAGAAATGTCACTAGCTGAGAAGATACAGCTATTGAGAAGAATAGATAGTATTATAGACTTTAACAGGGCCACTGCTCAGCTAAGAATATTAATAGCTCTCAATAACGAGGAACGTACGATCGACGAGATTGTAATGAGTACTGGTTTAAAGAGGAAGACTGTACTCGATGCTGTAAGGAAGCTTGAAATAAAAGGGTTGGTTGAAAAGCAGGGCAACCGGTGCAAGCTTACTGAGCTTGGCAGAAACATATATAATGCTCTCCTAAACGTGGCTGGGGAAGATCCAAAGAATATACCGGCTAAGCCTTCTCTAAGAACAACATACTATGAAATATATGATCAATTATTAAATGTCGTATATATGCTCAGAGCCGTGCAGATACTAGGTGACGCAGGGAATAAACCATTATCACTTAAAGAACTTGCTAAGAAAATCAATGTTTCACAAGCTACTCTGAATGATCATATAAGTAAATTTGTCTCGGGTAATGTGAAAATATTTGAAAAAATCTATGATATAGAAAGAAATAGAGCATGCCTTAGACTAACAGAACTAGGCTTGAAGATCTATACCATCTTTTATAATAGGGAGAAAAGAAAGTATAAGTATTTAAGATATCTGATATTAGTTCTCCCTGCTTTCTTTGTTGTATTTCTACTGATAGTCGTCATGTTATTTGCTCCCTAATAACTCCAGACCCCCATCAACTCAATGGTTATTTAGTTATGCAACTACGAACTTTCTCTAAATTGACAAAACAATGCATACAATATTGTATTATTTCGAACGACTAGCCTTACCACTCTACTGTACGGCCTTTGCTGTCACATTATTTCTCTCCTTTCGTCTTCTAGTCGCTGATTCTCGTTGAGAAAATATCATATGTAGAGAATCATGATATTGATTAAGAAATAATGCTAATCCGGTGAGTATAATGGGGTTTAGCTCAGTAGTCGTTGAAGGGATAATATTGGTGGCTGCGGTTATTGCTTCCGCTGTTGTAGCGGCTACTATCGTTGAGAGGGTAAGCGTTATTAATGATGCATTGAGGCAGTCAATGAAGCAACAAGCTAACTCTATAATGACCAGAATCTCTATAGTCTATGCAACATACGATACTACTGTAGGCCTCTTCGTAGTATATGCTAAAAATATTGGAAAGTATCCGGTTATAGGTCTAGATAAGTTAAACGTATATTTTGGTGAATACGGTAAAGCAGACCTCTACGTATATGATAGGGATGGGGTTCTAGTACCAGGTGAATGGAGCTACATAGAAGTTAGCGGAAGCGAGCCAGAAGTATGGGAACCTGGAGAGACCATAAAGATATACATATATAATTCCACAGTGGTTAATTCACCCTTCTATGTCAAGATATATACTCCATCGGGTTCCTGGACCGAAGAGGAGTTCGTATTTATACCCAGGTGATAAGATTTGAGAAGCAGATATCTCAGTGGAGTAGTCGATGTAGTGGTTATAGTAGTAGCTGTTTCTATATCTATGTTCCTACCAGAGAACGTCCGTTTTGTTCCTGTTCTGAGTGCTTTAGCCTTGATAACGCTTAAGCATTTATGGAGGATTCTCAAGGTAAGGGTCCTCCTATATGAAATCGATGATGATCTAGTATACCTCGTGTCTCATATGTATGCAGTCTCAACTGGTAAGCCTCCGCGTAAAAGGCTCTTTGAGCTAAACAATATAGCTGGAGGCTATAGCAAGTATGACGCTATTCTGAGAAAGATAGCTAATTTAGCCGTTGAGTGGGGCTATGGCTTCAACAAAGCCGTTAGAATAGCGATTAAAGGTGTTAGAAATAAGGTCTTCAGAGATTTCCTGCTGAGGCTTGGTGAAATACTGAATATAGGTGAAGATCCTGAGAAATTCCTTGATGTTGAGAGGAGAGCCTTCCTCACAGAATATCAAGCACACTATGGTAGAGTAGTGGAAGCTACTAAACTTTTACTTGGGGTGTATACCTCTAGTGTTTCAAGTTCCATGTTCCTAGTCATAACGTTTCTCATATTCTCTACATTTTTTACTGCATCTCCCAACACCGTAATAATAATATATTTTGGTATTATTGCTGTTTTATCCCTCTTTTTATACATTTTATACCGAGTTTTACCAAGAGATCGTTTAACTCATACTCTTCCTGTTTATCCACCCGAAAGGAGAAAGTATAGATTCTTACTAGTGATCTGCGCAATAATGAGCTTAGTTATAGGAATGTTTATATATATAAATACTCAGATCTCAAACTTCGCGATAGCTTTGGGTGCTTTACCCTTACTCATACCCGGATTCTATGCAAGAAGAGTAGAGAAAAAGATCCGTGAAATAGAATCCTTCTTCCCCATATTCATCCGGAGCTTTGGATTAACTTACGCAACCGTACCACACGTACCATCAGCTCTAGCGTCAGTACTGCGTAGTGATTATGGCCCTCTCACACGTTATTTGCAGAGGCTTTTAGCGCGTTTAAACATCGGAGTCAATCCACGTATATCATGGTTAAGATTTATAGGAGAAACTTGGAGTGAAACTATCAGAAGAAACGTCAACATCCTCTATGATGCTATAGATGTTGGTGGTGAGTTAGCTGAAGTGGGCACAGTACTTAGCGAAACAACTTTCAGAATACTCGATATAAGAAAGCAAAGAATACAGATTAGTAAAGCGTTTGAGTCGACAATCTACATAATACATTCTTTATTCTCGGCTATTTTATCATTCATACTTACTTTAATGAACATTTTTTATATTCTCATATCTACCATTCAGGGGTCAGCTGCTTACACATCTTCAGTGCTTCCGTTTCAACCTGTACCAGACTTGGTCAACATGATATCACCTGTGTTCGTGATAATGTTAGCCATCATCAACGCTTTCGCAATTAAAATAGCACAAGGCGGTATGTATGAAACTGTGTGGGTACCACTCTCATTACTACTCTTCGTTAGTGGAGTTGTTATGCATGCGATGCATCTCGCGGCACAATCACTGTTCTCGAGTATACTAGACATAGAGAACTTAGTAATGACAATATAAATGCGAGCTACATGTCGATACTAAACATAATAGTATATGTTTCAAGGTAGTTCCTGATTTCGTCTAGAAGTCGCGAATCTCTTCAAGATAAATAAAAATGTAAAACAATCACTAATCTTGGGCTCTACTAAAGACATAGATAATGTGGGGCTCTAACCTTGAAGAAATACATACTGCTGACTCTGATATTAGTATTAGCACTACATACCAACGCCAACATAGTTAACAGTACTCAGAACCTAGCTATGGACACGCAAAGCTATACATTGAGAGAGATCACATTCATCGTGGAGCCTGGATATATTGTGTATACTAAACTCATACTAGTTGCACCACTAGTATGGGATATGACGTCCCCCGTGTCTATAAGAGCTGAAGTTTATGCTATGGAATACCCAGCAAATACATTAGGAGTATACGTCGTACTCTCCCTGGAAACATATACAGAGGACGGTACAGTCGTTGGTTTATCAGAGTACTATCTCGGATACTTTAATCAGAGTCGTCGTACAATTTCAGCCGTAGTTAACGTGTATCCTGGAACAAGCTTGGTTGATTACGTTGATAAAGCTGGAGACATCTTAATATATATTAAGCCTAAGATACGCCTAGTCACTATTAAAGAAGACGGCTGGTCTATCCATGAATCACCGACAGCAAGCCCGTTTCTAATATACGTTGAGAAAAACGTACACATAAATACTATAGATGTTTCGGAAAACACAATATTGGTAATACCGGGTAGTCTTTTAGCTGATATCTCTTTATCCACTAAACATAGTTGGGATGCTGATACAAGTATATCACAGGCTAGGCTGGAAGTACACACTATAGAAGCGCCCCCCACGGGGGTAGATCTATTTATATATGTATACATCAACAACGATATGATTTTATCAAACTACGTTGGTACATTGTATAAGAATACACATACCGAAAAGGAGATAGTGATACCAAGCGATATTATTAGAAGGTTCTGTACCCTAACCAATCAGCTAAACATAAGAGCCGATTTAGTAGCCTATGCAGAAGGTAATGTACTCACTAAAACCATAGAGTTCATTACAAACTGTGTGACTAGAGAGCCTCGAATAAAGCTCTACGTTGTCGAGAGAAATATAACAATGTACTCTGGAATGACTATAGAAATACCATATACTATAACGAACCAAGCCCCCTCTACAGTACTACTTAGAGCCATTAGGATTATCGGCCTAAATGAAACAGTAATTCATGAACAAAACACTGTGATAAGCCCTGGAACCGAGTATACAGGGAAGGTCAATTTAGAAATAGATAAGACAGGTACTTACCAGCTGATTCTCGAAGCCGAAGTATTTGTCCTAGATCAGTATAAGGAACTAACATTAACTGATACTTTCACCATAAAAGTAATCGACTCATTGATTATCTCTACGGATAAGACTGAGCTTAAACCAGGTGAAGAGTTTGAGATAAAAATCAATACAATTCTGGCTGGCAAGATAGCTAACATAGCCATTAAGGGAGAAGATTCGGAGAGCTGGAAAGTGTTGAGTAGAGTGCCGGTCTTTTTCCCCGGTGTATCCGTAAAACTTGTTGCACCAAAAGAGCCTGGAAGATACTTTATAAAAGCTTTTACAGATACAGGAATCGAGAGCAATACCATCGAACTGATAGTCTCAAAGCCGCAAGTAAGCATCGAAGTAAATCCAGTAACCGTAGAGACTGACCCAGGCACACCATTTAACATAGAAGCTATCCTCCACGGTGTCACAATAGATGAAGTATCTCTCGAAGTACTAAGGTATGAAGACCTTGTTGGAACATGGGTTACGGTACCCGGAATTATTGTAGAGAAATACAATAACTTCGCTATCATTGAACTAAGAGCTCCTAATAAGGAAGGCACATATAGGTTTAAACTACGAGTTCTAAGCAACAATGAAGTATTAGCCGAATCACAAGAAGTAAAGGTAGTGGTAGGAACAGACACCTCGGCACAAAACATTACTTCGGGAGCCAATGAAAACTTATCCGTAGAAATAGTACCATCTCAATACCTCTTCACAATGATCGGGATCATACCTGCTTTCTCATTCTTGCTTTGGCGTGGATTTAGGAGTAGACAATAAAGATCTCTAAAGTTAAACAACAGAGCCTAATTATAGTTAGCCGTATTCTTTAGCGTATGAGTCTCTGTTCTGTATTCCCACGAGTACTTGCCAAATAATAATCTAAACCGTGCTCTATAATTATAGGGAAAGACAGATTAGTTTCTCTTCTTAAATATAAGATATGTAAGCATATGTAAGGTTGGGTTAGGGAATGAAATGTTCACGTTGCTAGATATAACGTTGCTATTTCTGGTCCTAGCTATCATAACACTTATGGTTCTATTTATTATATCATTCATTAGTGGTCGTACCAAGTCTAGATACGAAGTAGGCGGTGGAATAAAGCTTGGTACAGACACTGGGTCTTGGTTACGAGATAGAGATGTAAAGAGGAGAGAGCTATTAAAGGATTGGGACATTAAGTTGCTAAATTCATTATCTAAATCAGGTGAATACACACTCGATGAAATAATAGCCTATCTCCAAGAAAGTTCGCCTACTATAAGTGAGCGATTAAACCGTTTAGAAGCTAATGGACTCATAATGAAGACGAAGACAGGATCCATTATTATAACTGAAAAGGGGAGACGCTACATAGATAGTATTAAGGAGAGGTTATGGTATAGGAGGAGAGAGAAAGAGCTCCTCGATAAAAAGTAGTATTTACTGCCTCTAGTCTACGACTAGACACGGCTATTCTATAATGACGTGATCTCGACGAGTGGTAGACATAGAAGTTAATCTTATATTTTCTCAATACCTATATTAAACATGAATACCTGATCTGCAGGTTTGTCAGCCTCTCTAGCTACGTCAATTAGTCGATAGTTCGCCCCCGGAAGTAGGCACGAAAACGATGCATGGAGGGTGGTAGCATGGTGTCGAATGATCTGCGCTTGAAGATCGAGAAGATAAGGGAATTTGATAGTTTAATAGACTTTTCTAGGTCGCATATCCAGCTTGACATTGTTATTTATCTCGCTTCGACCAATGCCCCTATGAGTGCATCGGAGATAGCTAAAGCATTAAACCAGAGAAAAAAGCCAGTACTCGATGCTCTTAGGAAACTAGAGCTTAAGGGTTTGATCAGGAAGGTCGAGAATAATCTATATGAATTAACAGAACTTGGTAAAAATGCTATTGATGATCTCATGGCTATCCTAGGGATTAGCGAAGCTAAACAAATACTTAGGAATAGTTATGGTAAAGTGAAAGCAAGGGACATGATCAGGGTAGTTATACCCATAAACTATCTACACGACACTCTTGTAGCACTTGGTACTAGTAGGAACCACGAGCTACCACTTAGCGAATTAGCTAATGCTACGGGGATATCTGGACAGAGGCTAATGATGTATTTAGAGCCCTATGCTGATAGGAAGAGTGATGTCAGATTATTCAGGAAGATAAGGAAGGAGTCTCTACTAACTATGCTTAAGAATAAGCTATTTGGGACAAAACATACTGATGTATATTATAGGTTAACAAATTTAGGAATGGAGACTTTCTACAGATTAACAGCATACTCGCGAATAAAGAACAACAAGATGCTTAGAATGCTTACAAAGATCTTTGGTAATTACCATGCTAAGCTTATCTTAAGGAAGATCAGTATGATCAACACGCTAGCTTCTCTCGCAATAATAGCTACTTCTTTCGTATCTCTAAGCATGGGCTTATATCTAGCATACATATGGATCTCGGTAAGTTTGTTATTCAGCATAGTATTCCTTATAAG
>JAGHDU010000162.1 GCA_021159785.1 Staphylothermus sp.
GGAAGAGAGGTGTGCAGACATACCTAGTTGTATATCCTGGAGATGGTGCAGAAGAGCTTGCAAGTAAGCTTAAGGCGATAAAGAGAGTAGCACTATTCGAAACATATCCCTTCGCTATTCTAGGTGTTGCAGATAGTAGTAAAGCAGTAATCTCACATGGATCACCAAAGACCATGCCCTTAGAAAAACTCTATGGAATAGTATTCGATGAACCTCTAATGCCCATGTTCTTAACTGAAGACTTCTATCAAATATGGATTAAGTCGAAACCCATAGTCGAACCCGAACTTCCCCTACCCGCAACCTTTACCTCTCAAAGATTAGCTCTTATCGAGCTTAAGAAAATTACTAGTAAGTATAGTAAGGTTAGGATAAAAGTTGAGGGAATATACGTAAAGAATAGAGAGAAATTCGAAGCTACAGGAATAGTCGTAGGACTTGTAGATGATATTTATCAGAAAAGTATTATAATGGTTACAACTGATGGCACCAGGGTAAGTATTGGTGGCCCATATGTAACACTAGAGGATATTGAAGCCAAATTAATAACAATTCTTTCTGTAGAAAAACAAAAAATATAAAAACAATAGAGTGCTAATTATAACTTAGATTTTCATTAATTTAATAACTTTTTTTGCTCTAGATTTAATTTCAGCTATGCGTCTAGAGGAAACGTAGTTTATATCTACAGCTTTATAACGTTTGGGTCTTCCCTCCTGTACCTCAATAAATCCTTTTACCTCAAGAGATGACATTATATTATATAGTTGTGGAAAATGCAGATTCATAGCTTTCGCTAGCTCAGTAGCGCTCATCTCTCCATGGATTAACAGCGTTAGGTAGACTTTAGCCTCCTGTTTAGTTAAACCTAGTTCTCTTAAGAATTTTAGTATCTCTTCGCTACTATACATCACTGACACACCCATGTGATACTATAGTAGCGATTCCTGTATTTATAATATTAGAGATACCTAACTTAATAAGATTTGTTAATAAGTAGTGGAAAGGTTTAATAGGTAGAGACCTTAAAATTAATAAAATGAGGGGAAATTAATGGGAGCAACACCACCTAAATACAGGTATATTATAGCAACGTTGCTTATCATCATCATAATATTGGGTGGAGTACTCGCCTATTATATTTTAAGTTTCACATATTCTCCCGAGAAACCTATTATAATAAGATTCTGGCATGCATATAATCCTGTTGAAACAGAGAAAGTTGCTAAGCTTATAGAGGAGTTTATGAAGGAGAACCCTGATATTAAGGTGGAAATGGAGGCTATACCCTATGACGCGTTACATGACAAACTAATAACCGCGATGGCAACTGGCACAGCACCCGACGTAGTCAGAATGGATATTATATGGGTTCCCGAATTTGCTAGCATGGGTGCTCTGCTTGAATTAGATAAGTTTATTAAGAGAGATAATATTGATTTAAACGACTTTTTCCCCGGCCCTCTGGAGACCGTAAAGTGGAATGGACATTATTATGGTCTTCCGCTTGATACTAATACGCGTGTACTTTTCTATAGAAAGGATCTCTTTGCTGAAGCTGGTATAGACCATCCGCCGCGAACATGGCAAGAACTATTAGAATTTGCGAAGAAGCTAACTAAGGATAAGGACGGAGATGGAAAAATTGATCAATACGGTCTAGCTATAGGAGGAGCATGGCCGTGGCACTTCTTCCCGTTCCTATGGCAGAATGGCGGAGACTTTCTAGACAATGACATGAAAAAATGTATTATAAATAACACAGAGGGAATAGAAGCATTACAATTCCTCGTAGACCTAATACATAAGTACAAAGTTGCCGAATACGGCACTGATGTCTGGAGAGGTTTCGCACTTGGCCGATACGCAATGATGATCATGGGTCCATGGGGTAAACCGCTCATAGCGAGTGTTGATAAAGAAGTAGCAGAGAAAAAGACAGGTGTTGCCCTATTACCAAAGGGTAAATACGCTGCATCAATTGTCGGTGGAGAAGACATTGTAATATTTAAACAAACTAAGCATCCCGAAGCTGCCTGGAAGTTCGTGAAATTCTTGATAAGTAAGCGTTTCCAGCTAGAGATGTTCAAAGTGGGCCAAATACCAGTACTAAGGTCACTAGCTTCAAATCTATCAACTGATCCCTACTATAAAGTATTCATGGAACAACTGGAGACAGCCCGGGCAAGAACACCACATCCAAAATTTGCCCAAATGAAGGAAATAATCCATAGGGAAGTCGAGGCAGCACTATTAGGCCTTAAGACCTCCAAAGAAGCACTTGATACAATAGCAACAGAAGTAAATAAAATACTAGAAGGCTAGAACATAATGTTGAAGGGGGGCCCTAGTGGCTAGGTCAGTATCGCCTATCATACTTTTTTTACTACCAGCTTTAATCCTCTACTCAATTTTTGAAGTATTTCCAATACTTTACTCTATATTTATAAGTTTTTTCAAATGGCATATAGCAGGCGATTTAACGTTTGTTGGTTTAGGTAATTATCAAAAAATGTTTTCTGACCCAGTTTTTATAATAGCATTAAAAAATACATTCATTTATACAATAGTTACTGTTCCTACACAGA